>NZ_DBMDHH010000036.1:0-30316 GCF_057433415.1 Anaerotruncus sp.
TGTCAAGGGTGTCGGGGTCCTGTACCAGGTGCTTTCCGCCGCACTTCGGGCAGGCGTCCGGGTCCTCTTTGGAGACGACCATTTCCCCGCAGTCGGGGCAGTACCAGGCGGGGATCCGGTGGCCCCACCAGAGCTGGCGGGAGATGCACCAGTCCTTGATGTTTTCCAGCCAGTTGAAGTAGATCTTGTCGAACCGCTCGGGCACGAATTTGGTGTCGCCCCTGCGCACCGCCTCGATGGCGGGCTTGGCGAGCGGCTCCATCCTGACGAACCACTGCTTGGAGACGCGCGGCTCGATCGCGCTGCCGCAGCGGTAGCAGCCGCCGACGTTGTGCTTGTAGGGCTCGACCGATTTGAGGTAGCCGCCCGCCTCGAGGTCCGCGACGATCGCCTTGCGGCACTCCTCGCGGGTCATGCCCTCGTATCTGCCGCCGTGTTCGTTGATGGTGGCGTCGTCGTTCATGACGTTCACGACGGGCAGGTCGTGGCGCAGGCCGACCTCGAAGTCGTTGGGGTCGTGCGCCGGGGTGATCTTCACCACGCCGGTGCCGAAGTCCATCTCGACGTATTCGTCCGCGATGATCGGGATCTCCTTGCCCACGATCGGCAGGAGCACCTTTTTGCCCACGAGGTGCTTGTAGCGCTCGTCGTCCGGGTGCACCGCGACGGCGGTATCGCCGAGCAGCGTCTCGGGGCGGGTGGTCGCGATCTCGAGCACCTCGTCCGTGCCGACGATCGGGTAGTTAATGTGCCAGAAGAAGCCGTCCTTCTCGTCGTACTCCACCTCGATGTCCGAGATGGTCGACTTGCAGTGGGGGCACCAGTTGATGATTCGCTCGCCGCGGTAGATGAGCCCCTTTTCGTAGAGGTTGACGAACACCTCGCGGACCGCCCTGCTGCATCCCTCGTCGAGGGTGAAGCGCTCCCGCTCCCAGTCGCAGGAGGAGCCGAGCTTTTTGAGCTGGTCTATGATGTGGCCGCCGTACTCCTTTTTCCACGCCCATGCGCGCTTCAAAAATCCCTCGCGTCCGAGGTCCTCCTTGGTGACGCCCTCCTGCCGCATGGCCTCGACGATCTTCGCCTCGGTGGCGATCGACGCGTGGTCGGTGCCGGGCAGCCAGAGCGTCTCGTAGCCCTGCATTCTCCGCCAGCGGATCAGGATGTCCTGGAGCGTCTCGTCGAGGGCATGTCCCATATGCAGCTTGCCGGTGATGTTCGGCGGGGGGATGACGATGGTGTAGGGCTTCTTTTCGGGGTTGGGCTCGGCGTGGAAATACCGGCCCTCCTCCCAGAAGCGGTAGGTTTTATCCTCAACCTGCTTGGGGTCGTAAACCTTTTCCAGTTGTTTCGGCATGTCTGTTCCTCCAATAGCCTCTTTCGGCAAATTACAATACTCTATATTATAATAAAGTTCCCGTCCAATTACAAGCGGGACCGCCGGAAAATCTGCCTTTTCAGCGGATTCGGCGGCAGGGACGCGGCCGCGCCAAAAGGCGGCGGGGGCTTTGCCCCCGCCGCCCGTCGGACGCTATCCCTCCGGGGCGTTTTCCACGACGCCCTCGCACACCCGCCGCAGCTCGGTCGCCGCTCCCGCCAGCGCGAGGGCGAGCGCGAGCGCCCGCTCCCGGCTCTCCAGGCCCGACGCGTCCGAAAGCTCCTCCCGCAGCAGCGCCTCGAGCTTCGGGCGCAGGCGGTTTTTGAGCGCGAGCGCGTCCCCGTAGGCCCGCTCGAAGCCGCCCGGCGCCCCCTCCCCCGCCACCAGCCTTTTGATGTCGGAGAGCGCGAGCTGCTGCTTGAGGGTGAGGATGCAGAGCAGCTGCATCACCTGCTCACGGGAATACTTTTTGCCCTTGACGGGCATAATAAGATGCTCCTTGGAATAGTTGTTGACCATCGTCTTGGTCAGCAGCTTATCCTCCGCCGACCGCTTGTTGCCCGCGAGGCCCTCGTCCACCAGCGTCAGGATCTGGTCCATATAGAGGTCGATGCGCGGCACGTCGGCGGCGGAGAGATCGGCGTCCGCAAAGGCGGCGGACAGGATTTCATCAAAGGTTTTCATCGTCTTCCCTCCCGGCCGGAATTCCCTGTCCCCAATTCTACATGATTTTGTGAACTTTTTCAAGATGCAGTTGCTTTTTCTTCGATATGTGATATTATAATAGTATCATATAGTTATTAAAACTACATTATATTGTTGTGAGGTGCCACTATGCCGCGGATCTTCCTGAAAGCGCGCGACCCCATCAGCAGCTACACCCATTTCATCGGGGCGTGGCTGTCCGTGATCGGCCTGGTCGTGATGGGGGTGCATCTCGCGGTGACGCCGGGGGTCACGGCGGTCACCGCCGTCTCCTGCATTCTCTTCTGCCTGTCGCTCATCGCGCTCTACTGCGCGAGCAGCATCTACCATTTCACCAACGCCGCAGCCAAAATCCAGACCGCGCTGCGCAAGCTCGACCACGCGATGATCTACGTGCTCATCGCCGGGACCTACACGCCGCTGCTGCTCACCCTGCTCCCCCGCCCGAACAACCTCGTCTTCACCGCCGCCATGTGGGCGGTCGCCGCCGCGGGCATCCTGATGAAGATGTTCTGGCTGGGCGCGCCCCGGTGGCTGAGCACCACCCTCTACATCCTGATGGGCTGGGCGATCGCCGTCGACCTGCCCGCGGTGGGCGCGCTGCCCCTGCCGGGGATCGTGCTGCTCGTGGTGGGCGGGCTCGCCTATACCGTGGGCGGCGTCATCTACATGGTCAAGCGCCCCAACCTCTCCGAACGGTTCGGGTTCCATGAGATTTTCCACCTCTTCGTCATTGCCGGCAGCGTCTGTCACTACCTGATGGTCCTGCTGTACATCGTCTGAACCCCGTCGTTTTCTGAACACAAGCCTCCCGCCGCGTATTTTGCGGCGGGAGGCTTGCGTTTCCTGCGGCGGGATGGTATCATTTCCCCATGGGAGCGAAAGGGGGCGGCGGCATGAAACAGCGGTCGGGCACGGGCCTCATCTGGGCCGCCGCGGGACTTCTCGCGGCCGCGCTCATCTGCTATAACGTCGCCACCGCGCCGCCCCGGGTCCCCGCCAGCATCGCCTTTTCCCCCGCGCCCGTTTTAAACCCCTACCCCGAGCTGGATGGGGTGGTCGTCCACATCAACCGGGCCACCGAGGAGGAGCTGACGCAGCTCCCCGGCATCGGGCCGGAAAAGGCCGGAGCGATCCGCGCCTACATCCGCGACTACGGTACGCTCGACTCCCCCGAACAGCTTCTGGAGATCAGCGGCATCGGCGAGAAGACGCTCGAGCAGATTTCCCCCTACCTGGCGTTCGACTGAGCCGAAGTTCACCCTGATAAAAAACGGGCGCGGCAGATGCCGCGTCCGTTTCGTTTAGTTCCGGTTCGGGTTCTCCGGCGCGGGCGGCTCGGGAGCGCCCTCCGCCTGGGATACCGCCTGGTTGATGAACGCGCTGGTGATTTCCGCGTTCGGGTCGACCTGTGCGAAATGGTCGTGCCGGGTCCGGGACCGTTTCCGTTCGGGATGGATCAGCCGGTTTTTTTCGAGCATGGCGCTCACCTCCTGCCGATAGTTTTTGCAGGGCGGCCAGGATTATGCGGGAGCGCTTTTTTGAAAAAAGCGGTTGACATTCCGGGACAGGCAATGTATAATAATTTACGTCGCTTGTTGGACGTTCAGTCGCCAAAGGCAAATGTGGGAGCTTAGCTCAGCTGGGAGAGCATCTGCCTTACAAGCAGAGGGTCACAGGTTCGAGCCCTGTAGTTCCCACCAGTTGTGGCCCGGTAGTTCAGTTGGTTAGAACGCTAGCCTGTCACGCTAGAGGTCGTGGGTTCGAGCCCCATCCGGGTCGCCATTTTTCTCCCTTTCCGCTTTGCCAAATATGCCTTTGTAGCTCAGTTGGTAGAGCAGAGGACTGAAAATCCTCGTGTCGTTGGTTCGATTCCGACCGAAGGCACCAAGCGCGGGTTTAGCTCATTTGGCAGAGCGCC
Source organism: Anaerotruncus sp. (assembly GCF_057433415.1). Taxonomy (NCBI): domain Bacteria; kingdom Bacillati; phylum Bacillota; class Clostridia; order Eubacteriales; family Oscillospiraceae; genus Anaerotruncus; species Anaerotruncus sp. Next base: position 4,002 of record NZ_DBMDHH010000036.1, read on the forward strand.
ACCTTGCCAAGGTGGAGGTAGCGAGTTCGAGCCTCGTAACCCGCTCCAAAAAGAACGCTTCATTTTGAAGCGTTCTTTTTCTTTTTTCGCGAGAACGAACCCGCTGCCTCCACCGACATTTTAAATCCGGAGGTCCCGGGGTCCCCGCGAAAGCGCGCTTTCGCGGGGTGGGGTTGCGGGTTCGAGCCTCGTAACCCGCTCCAAAAAGAACGCTTCATTTTGAAGCGTTCTTTTTTATTTGGAGCGGCTATTTACCAACTATACAAAAAAAGGGGGGTATTCGACATCAATTGTTGTCAAAACATATTTCTAAGCAAGTCCATAATGATCTGTTGCTGCTTTGGATTTAGCGCCGACCAATTATCAAGCATTTCTCCCTGCTCTGGCGTAAGCGAAATGGGGTCATCCCCTTCTGAGAAAAATTGTGATAAGGTAATTCCAAATCCTTTGCACACCTTATCCAGCGTTTGTATTGTTGGCGTTTGTCCCTTGCGGTACCAGGTGGATATCGTTGACTGAGACAGTCCGGAATGTTTTGATAAATCATACTCAGTCCAGTTCCGAGCCAAGCGGAGTTTCGTAATTTCTTTGAGTATATCTATCATGATCCCCACCCTCTTGCTACGTTATAAGGCTTTTATTCTTTCAGCGAAGATATGACACTATCGAAAATATCCAACGCTTGCTTTCTCTTGGTAACATCAAGAGCATTCAACTTCCTAATCATGTCGTTACTCTTGGCTTCATAGCCAACGACCAAACTATCTTGAAGGACATCGTCGGCAGAAGCATTCAAAGTGTTCAGGATCAGCAGGAACGTTTCTAGCTTTGGCACTTTATCGCCACGTTCAATATCGGCCAGATACCTTGTGCTGATGCCTATCCTTTCTGAACACTCTTTCAGGCTCCAACCACATTTCGCTCTATATGACTTAAGCTTCTTTCCCATGCTTTTACAGTTCACGGGCACCACCACCTATCTAGGGATATCTTCTACAAATAGCATACCAACTATACAAAGCCAACAAAATGATCTATTAATAGAAATGTCCCTAAATAGGGGTTGTGCTCGATAAACATTTGTGCTAACATAGGACTGGGAAATTGGCAGCTTCGCCAAAACGCATGACGAGGAGGAAGCGCAATGCCTGACAAGGTACTGACGACCATTGAAGCAACCATCATGACCAAAACAAAAGAGGCCCTGTTAAAGCACTGCGAAAACACCGGGCTTTCGATCGGCGAAGTGGTTGACCGTATGGCATTGGATTTTGTCATTGATACTCCCGAACTTGCCGCAAACGTATTGTGCGAGGAATTCGTGATCATGGTAGTCAATCAGACGGAGGAGCAAATGCAAAAAACGGTCCACCATGTGATCGCCAGCCTGATGATTCCCTTTCTTGGGAACGACAGTGATGCGCGCGCTTTTTTTGAGGACCTTTCGCTCTGCATCAAAGATCATATGGATCTCATCACGAAAAACGCGCAGGCGTCATAGCCGAATCCAAAAGTGCGGCCGCCGGCCACGCGAAAAGCCCCGGGGCGCTTCCTCCGAAGCGTCCCGGGGCTTTTCCCGCGCTATTTGTCGATGTAGACCAGCGGGTCCAAAAAGCTCGACCCGATGCGGATTTCAAAATGCAGATGGTTGCCGGTGGAGTTGCCCGTCGAGCCGACGTTGGCGATCTTCTCCCCCTGCTTGACCTCCTGCCCGACCGATACGTCGAGCGAGCTGTTGTGCCCGTAGAGGGTGCGGGAGCCGTCGGCGTGCTCGATGATGACGCACTTGCCGTACTCCCCGTACCAGCCCGCGAGCACGACGCGCCCCTGCGCCGCCGCGTAGACGGGCGTGCCGTGCGGGGCGGCGAGGTCGATGCCGTTGTGGTGGGGATAGTCGTAAAAATCTGCCGACAGCCACCCGGTCTTGAGCGGGCGGATGAAGGAGGACACCCAGCGGCTGCCGTCGGCGGTTTCGCTTCGCAGCACCCGGGTGCCCCTCTTGACCACCTGGTCGACGGGGCGGGCGGTGTCGGTCGACTGGACCGACAGCACCTTGACCGGCCGGTCGCCCTCGAAGACGACCTGTGAACGGATCTCCCGCTCGCCCGCAATCCCAGCCGAGACGACCTCGGTATAGCCCCGGTAGCGGGCGGGTTCGTCCTGGTAGGCGACGCTGTAGGGGATTTTTTCCGTGGTGACGACGGTGCGCGTGGTGCGCGCGGGCGGCTGAAGCGCCAGAATGTTCACCGCGCAGAAGAACGCAAGCGTCACCGCGAGGGCGCGCGCCGTCAGCTTCCTGATGGGGGTATTTTTTGTCCGCTTCCGCGATGTCGATTGTCCGGAGTTGTCCGCAGAAAACTGCATGGGTGTGCCTCCTCCCTGAATCGATACGCACTCAGGATACCGGGCGTTTATGAACTGTCTGTGAACACCGGGCATCGTTTACACAAGGTTTACGATATTGGAAAGCCCTGTCCCCTCCCCCTCCCTGCTTCTTCCCGGGGAGGAAATCCCCGGTCCCCCGGCCATCCAGAATCTCCGGGCGCCCGTTTGCGCCCACCCGCTTGAAATCAGCGCCAAAGTAGGGTATGATTGCTGTAGCGGAAAATCGGAATCCGCGCCTGTTTTTGGCATTTGAGGGGGGAAAATCGGTTGTCCCAGCTTTTGGATGAAATCAGCCGGCTCCTGCAGCAGGGGCGCGCGCCCGCCGTCAAGGAAACGGTTTCCCGCGCGATCGCGGAGGGCCTTTCCGCCGGGGAAATCCTGAACGGCGGCCTGCTTGCGGGCATGGGGGGCATCGGGGAGAAATTCAAGGCGAACAAGGTCTATATCCCCGAGGTCATGATCGCCGCGCGCGCGATGAACGCGGGACTTGAGCTGCTCAAGCCCCTGCTCGCGGAAAGCGGCGGCGAGGTGCGCGGCACCGTCGTGCTCGGCACCGTCAAGGGCGACCGGCACGACATCGGCAAGAACCTCGTCAAAATGATGCTCGAGGGGAAGGGCCTGCGGGTCATCGACCTGGGGGTCGACGTGCCCGCCGCCAAGTACATATCCGCCGCCGAGCAAAACGGCGCGGACATCATCGCCTGTTCCGCCCTGCTCACCACCACGATGAACGAGATGCGCGCCGTCGTCGCGCTCCGCAACGGCACGCCCGCACTCGGCGGGGTCAAGGTGATGATCGGCGGCGCGCCGGTCACCCAGGCGTTCTGCGACGAGATCGGCGCGGACAGCTATACCCCCGACGCCGCCACCTGCGCGGAGGTCGCGCTCGGGTTCTGTTCCTGAGCGTAAGCGAGGAAGCCCACCAACATGATTGGGGCGCCACGCGCCCATACGGAGGAAAGCCATGTTTTGCAGCAAATGCGGAAGGGAAATCCGGGACGACAGCGTTTTTTGCTCCTACTGCGGCGAGTGTGTCGAGGAGGAGCCGCAGGAGGCCGGGGAGCCCTGCGGCGATGAGGAGGAAGCGCCCTGCGTCCGACCGGGCGCGCCGAAAAAGCGCTGCTCCGAATGCGGGAAGGAGCTTCCCAGCAGCACGATTTCCGACCTGTGCGCGATGTGCACCATCCGGCGGCGCAACCGCGAAATCGAGGAGGAGCGCGAGCGGCGGGACGCGGAACCGCCGAACAGGGACCGCTACGACATTTCGGACGAATTCGACCAGAGCGTCTTCGAGCGCGACCGGGCGAACTATTTCCGCGGCGAGGAGCCCGGCTACCGCTCGCAGGAGCGCCCGTCCCGCTCCACCTATACCGGCAAGCCGGCCGGCGCGCTCGGCGGCGCGGACCCCAAGCCCGCCAACCGCGGCTGCCTCATTGCGGCGATCGTGGTGATCGTCGTGGTGTTCGTGCTCCCCATCCTCGCCGTCTTCATCTTCAGCTTCGCGGCGGACTCCCATTCCTCCGTGGACGCCGCCATTGCGCCCGTCTCCGAGGCTTCCCCGATAGACGGCGACTGGTGGCCGGACGACGAGAGCGACTGGCAGGCGGACGACGAGAGCGAGCCCGGCTTTGACGACGGCGCGAACGTCATCAGCACCGGAAGCCGCGACGAGCTGTTCGACCAGTTCATCGTCTCCGCCGCGGAAAGCACCCTCTACGCGATGATACCCGCCTACTATGAGGCCGATTCGGTCGCCTTCCACCACGACCGGGAACAGCTCACCGGCGACGGCGCGTTCATCACGACCTACGGCACCGCCGACCTCACTTTGGGCGGGCGCACAAAGACCGACCGTTTCGAGGTGGTGCTCGCGATGTCGCCGAGCTATTACCACCCGCTCTACCTCGCGGTCAACGGCGAGCCGGTCTTCGACATCCGCGACACGGTCGACCGCGACGGCTACGTCACCGCCGAAGGCGCGCAGTTCTACGAGCGCGAGGAGGGCACCTCCCTCTTCGACGAGGAGACGGCCATCCGCCTCGATGATTTTGAATGAAAAATCGGCTGCGGCCGTAAAGCAAAACCTCCCGGGAAGATTTCCCGGGAGGTTTTTGCTTTCCCCGGCTCTGCATCTTCCCTTTCCGGCGGGGAACACTAAAAGCCGAGGTGATTTTATGCCGAAAAAAGACCGCGCGAAGTCCAAGCGGCCGCCCGAATCCGGCGGCGAGCCCGCGCCCTGCGCCGTGGATGTGATCCCCGACTGCGTCAACACCGACGGCACCGAGATCCCCGACGGCTACAACAAAATCGGCTACCAGGTGGTCGACAACATCTGCGAGGAACACATCATGTGAGCTCCAGCCAGCCTTTCCGGCGGCCGGTCCCCAAGGGGACCGGCCGCTTTTCGTATGCGCGCGGAACCCCCGCGCCGATTTTTGAATAGGATGGTTTCAGACGATTTATTGACCGGTTGGGAGGTATTTTAATGCTGCGATACGGAAATTCGGAATTTTCCATGGGCGGGCGCTGGGGGGTCGTCCCGCCGCCCATCGGCGCGGCGGTCCCGGGCGGGACGCCGAGGACGGCGCCCCCGCAGGGCGGCGTCCAGCGCGCCGCAGGCGCGCCGGGACCGCGCAGGCCGGGCGGCGCGGCGCAGCCGGACAGGAACGGCGTTCCATACGCCCCGCGCGGCGAGGCAGGGCTCGCGGGCGCGACGGGACCGGCCGGCCCGAGCGGCGAAACGGGAGCCACAGGTGCCATGGGCCCGATCGGCCCGCGCGGCGAAACCGGGCCAATCGGCGCGATGGGACCGACCGGACCGCGCGGCGAAACCGGGCCAATCGGCGCGATGGGACCGGCCGGCCCGAGCGGCGAAACCGGGCCAATCGGTGCGATGGGACCGACCGGCCCGCGCGGCGAAACGGGGGCCGCGGGCGCGACGGGACCGACCGGACCGCGCGGTGAAGCGGGGGCCGCGGGCGTGACGGGACCGACCGGACCGCGCGGCGAAACCGGGCCAATCGGCGCGATGGGACCGACCGGACCGCGCGGTGAAACGGGGGCCGCGGGCGTGACGGGGCCGACCGGACCGCGCGGTGAAGCGGGGGCCGCGGGCGCGATGGGACCGACCGGTCCACGCGGTGAAACGGGGGCCGCGGGAGCGATGGGACCGACCGGTCCACGCGGTGAAATGGGGGCCGCGGGCGCGACGGGACCGACCGGACCGCGCGGGCCGAGAGGCGCGGCGGGCCCTGTGGGGCCGCGCGGTGAAGCGGGGCCGGCGGGGCTCGCGGCCGCGAGCTTTTATACGGCGGGGCGGCAGGTCCTGCAGCCGAACAGCGTGCTGCCGCTCGCGCAGGCAAATCCCTGCAATGCCGGCGGATTCCTGCTCGAGGACGGGTGGGTCACCGTCCCGGCGGGCGGGCTCTACCTCATCAGCCACCGGGTGGTGCTCGCGCCGGGCTTCTCCGGGGTGTTTGTCCTGCGCTCGGAGAAGGACGCGGACACGGCGGGGCACGCGAGCTTCGGCCGCGCCGAGGACGGCGAGGCCGCGCCCTGCGCGGGAACGGGAATCGCGCGGCTGGCGGCGGGCGACCGGCTCTGCCTCTTCCGCGCCGCGCAGGGCGACCTCACGCCCGTCGAAACGCTCGACGCGGTCGACCGCATGGCAGCCGTTTCGATCCAGCTGACCCTCGTCCGCCTCGCGGACGAATGACCGTCCCGGGCCCCGCCCTCCTCCCGCACCCGCGCCCGCCGGGGCGCATAGAATGGGAGGAAGGAGGATTCTTTCCATGTTTTATGTCCGAACGAACGACGGCGTCAAAATCGCCGTCTATGATTTAAATCCCACGGCCGCCGAGACCGTTTTCCTCGTGCACGGCTGGCCGCTTTCCCACCGCATCTTTGAATACCAGGAGACGCCGCTCATCTGCAAGGGCTACCGCGTCGTCGAAATCGACCTGCGCGGCTTCGGCAGCTCCGACAAGCCCGCCTGCGGCTACACCTACGACCGGATGGCCGACGACATCTACGCCGTCGTGCGCGCCCTCAACCTGCAAAATTTCACCCTCGCGGGCTACTCGATGGGCGGCGCGATCGTCCTGCGCTACATGGCCCGCCACCGCGGCTATGGCGTCAAAAAGCTCGCGCTGCTCTCGGCCGCCGCCCCCAGGCTGACGCAGGCCCCCGGCTTCTGCCACGGCGTCCCCGCGAGCGCGGTCGACCAGTGGGCCGCGGGGGCCTCGACCGACCGCCCCGCGCTCATCCGGCAGTTCGGCGGGATGCTCTTCGCGCTTCCCCACAGCCAGGCGATCACCGACTGGCTGGGCGACGTCTCCCTCTCCGCGTCGGGCATCGCCACCATCCAGACCGCCTGCGCCCTGCGCGACGAGGACGGCCGCGCCGACCTCGCAAGGGTCTGCGTCCCCACCGGCGTCTTCCACGGCCGGCAGGACCGGGTCGTCCCCTTCGACCTCGCGCTCGTCACGCAGCAAGGCATCCGAAACGCCGTCCTCTATCCCTTTGACCAGAGCGGCCACGGCATCTTCTACGACGAGCTCGACCGTTTCAATTCCTGTTTCCTCCAGTTTTTGGCGTGCTGAACCGGCCCGCTATCGGGTTCCACGGAGCTTACGCAAAGAGGGGGCGCGCGGTATGTTCCGCGCGCCCCCTCCTGTTGGAAAGGAGATTTTCCCGAAGTCAGTCCTCCGCCTGTTCCGCCTGTTCCTCCGCCGCTTGCCGGGCGAATTCAACCGTCACGACAAAGAGGTCCGCGATCGTCTCCACCGAGAAGCGCCCGCCGCACGCCTCGGTAAAGGTGCGCGCGATCGAAAGCCCCAGCCCGCTGCCGCCGTCGGTGCGGGCGTCATCCCCCCGCACGAACCGCTCGGTGAAGTCCTTATTCCTCGCAATCTCCTCGCGGGAGGTGTTTTTGACGCTCGCGACCGCCGTGGTCCCGTCCGCCGCGAGGCTGACGTGCACCCGCGAGCCGTCCAGCGAATATTGCAGCGCGTTCTGCACGAGGTTCTGGAAGACGCGGTAGAGCCGCTGGCCGTCCGCCGTAATCATCACCGGCTCCTCGGGGATTTCCGCCCGCACCGTCACCGTGCTGCGGCCGATCTGCTCGGCCATGTCGGCCAGCGTCTGGCGCAGCAGCTTGCCCAGGTCGAGGGTCTCGAGCGTCACCGGGAGCTGCCCGGAGGCCGCCTTGCTCACCTCGAACACATCCTGCACCATCGTCTTGAGCCGCTGCGACTTGCTCTCGAGGATGCGGATATAGTCCTTCACATGCTCGGGGAGGTCCTCCTCCTGCCCCAAAAGCTCCACATAGCTGATGATCGAGGTGAGCGGCGTCTTGATGTCGTGGGAGACGTTCGCAATCAGCTCCACCTTCATCCGCTCGCTGCGCATCCGCTCCTCGAGCGCCTCGTTCATCCCGCGCTGGATGTCGTTGAGGTCCTTCGCCGCCGCCGCGAGGTCCGCGTCCTCCGGCAGGTCGAGCGGCATCGTGAGCCCGCCCGCGTGCACGGCGGCGATCTGCCCGACCAGCGCGCCGATGTCCCGGGCGGTCTCCCGGTTGCCCCGCGCGAAGCGGTAGAGCATCCAGAGCAGCAGCGCCAGCAGCCCCGCCAGCAGCAGGAACGCGAAGAGGGAGTCGCGGTTATAGACGCGGAAGCCCGCGTAGAGCGCCAGCGCCGACGCCGCGAAGGCCGCGGCCGCGATCAGCACCGCGCCGAACCGGCGCACCATCCGCCGCTGGAGGGGCAGCTTCAGATCGGAGGCGCGCGCCGCCGCGCAGAACTTCCCGGTGAGGCTGTGCTTCCAGGGCTTCGGGTTGTGCCTCCAGTCGTTGATCAGCAGGTAGGCCGACCAGAAGATCACCAGCAGGGAGAACCCGTTGCGGGAGAGCTCCTGCGCGTAGTAGGTGAAGATCCACGGGTCGAGATATTCCTCCCGGACCATATAGGTGATCTCCCGCAGGGCGTCCTGCGGGCCGGCCAGGAAGACCGCCAGCGCCGCCAGCAGGAGCAGGAGCTTGCCCTCGTACCACACGCGCCCCGTCACCCGTGCGATCGCCGCGTCGGCGCGGCGCTTGTCCCCGCGCAGCAGGAACCAGACGGCCAGCAGCAGGACGCCGGCCGCGCAGGAGGCGGCCATGCCGGTGTAGCGGTCCCGCCTCTCCTTCAGGTTCTGCTCGAGCCAGTAGAGGCGGTTGTTCTGCCGCTCGGCCGAGCTGTTCCCGTAGCTGCCGCGCACGTAGAGCATCGGGCTCTTCGCCGCCGCGATCACCACGCTCGCGCGGGCGGCGTCCTCGTCCACCGTGAAGTTTTTATACCCGGGGACGTACCAGTCCTTCCCCTCGCGGTAGTAGCCGTCGCCGTAGATGTCGAGCTCCCTGCCGTCCTTGACGACGCGCACCTTGCTCCCGTCGAACCAGAGCAGAAAATTGTAGCCCTCGGGCAGCTTGAGGTTCGGGCCGTCCAGCCCCGTGCCCTCGGCGTTGGTATACTTCTGCTCGCCGTCGTAGCGGATGTCGTAGAGGACGTTCTTATCCTCCTTGAAGTAGTCGTGCGCCGCCTGCGCGGACGAGCCGTAGCTCGACGGCGGCGAGATGGTGACGCTGAAATCGTAGCCGTCGTCCCAGCCGTGGTAGCCGCCCGAGCCGTACTCGCCGATCGCGTCGGCGACCTCGGCCGCCTCCATGACCGCGGAGGTGATTTCGCCGTTGTAGGAGACGCTGTATTCGGAGTAGTTCGCGTTTCCGCCGACGGCCATCGTCAGAAAATCCTCGAGGTAGCTTGCGACCGCGTCGCGGAACGCCCGCGTATTCTGGTAGTCCTCCTGGAAGGCGTCCGCAACCGACGTGCGCTTCCACGAGCCGCCCGTCAGGAGGGAAAGCGCCTCCGGCACGCTCGTCAGAAGCAGGCTGATCCCCAGAAAAAAGGCCGTAAAGCTAACGGCCGCCCTCCACCTTTTCGATCTTGTATCCAATTCCCCATACCACCTTTAAGTATTCTGGTTCCTTCGGGTTGAGCTCGATCTTCTCCCGGATGCGCCGGATGTGCACCATCACCGTGTTTTCGGCGGCGAAGGCGTCCTCCTCCCACACCCGCCGGTAGATCTCCTCGGCGGGAAAGATGCGCCCCAGGTTGCGCATGAGCAGGTCGACGATCTTCGTCTCGGTGGCCGTCAGCTTGACCGGGTCGCCGTCCGCGCGCAGGACGCGTTCCTCCGGGCTGTAGCTGAGCCGCCCGTTGTGGATCTCGTCCCCCGTCCCGGGCGCGTTGATGTCCCCCAGGCTCGTGTACCGCCGCAGGTGGCTGCGCACCCGCGCCACCAGCTCCTGCGGATTGAAGGGCTTGGTGACGTAGTCGTCCGCACCCATCGAGAGTCCGAGCACCTTGTCGGTGTCCTCGCTCTTGGCGCTGAGCACGATGATCGGCAGGTTGCGCCGCTCCCGCAGCTTCATCACCGCCGACAGCCCGTCGAGCCTCGGCATCATCACGTCGATGATCATCAGCCGCACCGAACGGTCCATCGCCTGTTCGAGCGCCTCCATCCCGTCGTACGCCCGCAGCACGCGGTAGCCCTCCTTTTCGAGCAGCAGCGCGATCGCCTGCACGATCTCCCGGTCGTCGTCGACCACCAGCACGCATTCGTTCATCTGATCTCCCCCTTAGGCCTGTCTCTATCCTAATGCGGTTTCCTTACAAAAAAATGGACGCGTTTCTTACGGAAATCTTACAACTCCGGCGCGCCCTCAGCCTTCATGATACCACAACCCTCCGCATGTGGATAGTGCATAAAAAAATCCGGAAGCAAAGCTTCCGGATCTCAGGGGCGTTTTCGCCCCGTCTCCCCGTATTTGTCCGAAAGGACGGTGCGCGGGCGTTCCGCCTCCTCGGCGTTCTCCCACGGCAGGCGGTCCCCCGGCTCCTTCAGGTAGCTTAGAATCCGCCAGATGCCCTCCCCCGAATAGGCGCTCACTCGGAAAACCGGGCGGCAGCCCGCGAGTTCAAGCCACCGCTGGGCGCGGCCGGGGTTGGCGCCCGGCTCGTCGATGCGGGTCACGATGCCGATCACCGGCCGCGTGCAGGCCGCCGCGACGCAGGGCGGAAAGAGGCAGTAGGGCTCGGTCGCGCCGCAGAGCAGGCCGACCACGTCGGCCTCGTAGGCGTAGAGCGCCAGCGCGCGGCCGAGCGAGGCCGTCTCGGCGTACTCGCCCGGCGTGTCGATTACCACGTCGTAGTGGTTGATATACTGGGTCTTCCGGTAGGCGATCTCACCGCCCCGCAGCGCCTGGGAGAGGGTCGTCTTGCCGCATTCGCTGCGTCCCATCAGGATGATCTTTTTCATTCCGTCACGTCCGGGTCACCGCGCAGACGGTGAACCCCAGCGTCCCCTCCAGGTAGGCGAGGATGCTGTGGATGGCGGCCTCCACGTCGGAGATGAGGCCGGTGAAGATCAGCGTGCCGCTGAAGCGGTCGATGAACCCCATCTCGACGCTCGCCGTCTTGAGCGCGAGGTCGCCCGCGATCACGGCGATTTCCGCCGGGGACATGCTCAGGATGCCGATCGCCGCCTGCCGGTAATCGGCCTCGGGATCGAGCCCCAGCTTCTGGTAGATGATCCTGTCGGGGCTGGCGATCACATGCGCCAGCGTCACCTGCTTGCCCGGCACCAGCTCCTGGATGATCCGCTGCTTTTCCGGAGATTCCGCCCGCTCATACGCCATGCGCCCGCCTCCTTTCCCTTCCGGTTATTCCTGTTCCTATTGTAGCAAGCCCGCGGAGGGAAAGCCATGCGCGGCGGCGCTTTTGCGCAAACGCGGTCAAGATTTGTAATTCCGATCAGAATTGATCAGCTTCTGATCATCAAGACAGCAAAAATCCCCCGCCGAAACGGGGGATTTTTGCTGTCAGCCTTTGTTTTCGACCAGGTCGCCCACGCTGCCTCCCGCGGACGGTAAGGTGGAGGAGCCGCCCGAACCGCCGCCGGAACCGCTCGAGCTGCCGGCAAAGCTCCTGCCGGAAGCCGGCGCGTTGACGCCCTTGGTCATCCGCTCGAGCGACACGTTGGTCAGCTCGTAGTTGACGTTGGGGCTGTAGATCACGTCGATGTAGCCTTCCCCGTCCGCCGACAGGTCCCGTTCCTCAATGACGCAGTTACCCTTGAGGTAGGTGGTGTCGATGGAGGTGGAGCCGGTTGCAATGACGGTGGGTTTGTATTTGGGGTTCTGGATGGTCACGTTGGGGCAGGTGACGCCGTCCAGAACCACAGTGCCGCCGCTCCTGATGAGCAGGGTCCCGGTGATCTCGACATTTTTCAGGGTCACCGTGCCGCGGCCGACCTCCTCGGAGATCGTGAGGTTGTTTTCCACACGCATATTCTGGTAGGTGATGTCCGCCGTGTCAATCGTCTGCCGGGTGTCGACCGTTTTGACGGTTCCGTCCGCGCCGCCGGCGACCTTGCCAGAAACCGCGGCCGACGGGACCGCGAACGCCACGGCCAGGGCGGCCGCCAGCAGCATTGCCAAAATCTTTTTTCCCATGGGGATACCTCCCTTTTACTTGGGGACGGGGAGGGGGCGGGCCCCCTCCCCGGCTCCCTGAAGATTCAAACCGCCTGGCCCGGCGTTATTCGGTCGTTCCGCCGCTTTCGGCGGGAGTTTCCTCTGACTTGGCCGGAGGCGGGGCGACCTCGGGCTTGCTTTCGCTCCCCGTCCCATCGCCGCCCGGTTCAGTCCCGGTCTGATCCTGCCCGGCGTCCTGCTCCTTCGGAGGCTGCTGGACGTCGGTGCCCTGTTCCTTGCCGGGGACCTGTTCCCCATCGGGGGTTTCCGTGTCAGGGGTCTCGCCGTCGGGAGTCTGGCCCTCCGTGGACTGCCCACCGTCCGGCTTCGGCTCCTCCTCCGCGGGCGGGGCCCCTTCAATCGGCTCCTCCTCCAAGCTGGCGGGGGAGGCCAGAAGGTTGTTGGCCGCCGTGCGGACAACCTCAAGCGCGATCTCAAATTCGGTACTGAAGCCGTCCTTCTGTGCGGTCACCATGAAGTAGAAGGTGCCTTCCGGCGCGTCGTCCGTCAGGAAGACCAGCGCCTTGGTGCCGCTCATCCCGAGGAAGATCCTGTCGCCGTAGTTGGTCGGATCCACGAAGAAGGTCATGCCGGCGGTGTCCGTGTCTCCGAAGTCGATCGTCTGCGGGCCGCCGAAGGCCTGGCCCTCGGGAACCTCGACGCTGATCCTCTGGTCCGCGATCTCAAACGCATTGGCTTCCTGCACGTGGACGGTGACCGTGAAGGTGCCGTCGGTGTAGCCGCTGCCGCCGGTGACGTTGAGCGTCAGGGTGTAGGTGCCGGCCGGGGTGTCCGTGCCCACGGTGATGGTCTTATCCGCCCTGTTGAGCTTCGGACGGTTGGGCTCCTGCATGGTCGCCTCGTCCCATCCGGTGCCGTCCGCTTCGATCGTCGCGCCCGCGTCGTTGAAGCCGAGGGTGAAGGACGCGCCCTCGCCCTGCTTTACGCTGAAGGCGTTCCCGTCGATCGTGAGCGCCTCGTTCGGCTTGGTGGTGACCGTGACCGTCACTTCGAAGGCTGCGGTCCTGTGGCCGTCCTTCGTCGCGGTGGCCTGGTAGGTGTAGGTGCCGTCGGCGCCCAGCCAGGGTTCATCCACGTTGATCTCCGCGCCGTTCACGTTGAGGCCGTTATGGTGCGCGTCGGTGATGGTCACCGTCGCGTCGGCCGGGTCGGTCGTCACGGTGAAGCCGGTCTGTGCCTGGCCGCGCTCGTAGGTGAAGTCCTTTTCGAGCACCGTGATCGTGGGCGTGCTGTCGCTCGCGTGGACGGTGAAGGTGACCGGGGTCTCCTTGTAGCCCGCCGCGCTGGCCGCCGCGGTCACCGTGTAGTCGCCCTCGGCGATGTCCGCGCCGATGCGCAGGCCGCCGTTATCGAGACGGATCTGGTCGGTGACCGGGCTGGCCGTGACGCCGCTGAGGGTCACCGCGATCCCCTCGCCCGTGGTGAAGGATTTCGTCTCACCGAGGAAGCCCTTGAGGTCGACGGTGATGTCGGTGGGCTCGTTAAGGGTGATTCCCGGGCGGGCGGAGGCGTCGTTCACCGTGATGGTCACGGTGAAGGTTGCATCCGCGTAACCGCCGGATTTGCCGACCGTCGCCGTGAAGCCGTAAACCGCGGGCTCCACATCGGACGGGGTGAATTGGATCGTCTTTGCGGACGGGTCAATCACAAAGCCGCCGGACGCGTTGTCGAAGTCTGCCGCCAGAGATTTGAGGGTGAGGTCCGCCGGGATATCCAGCGTCAGGGTCTGCTCGCCCGTCTCGTCGGCATAGTAGGTCTCCGCGACGTCCGCCGGGACCTCCCCGATCTGCTTGGGCGCGCCCACCACGAAGGTGATGTCCGCTTCGGCGGCCTTATAGGCCCTCGCGTCGTCGCCGGTCGGGGTGATCTTCGCATGGACCGTATAGGTCGTGCCCTCGGCGCCGCCCTCGTAGATCATGATGGTTTTTCCATCGCTGCTGAAGTGGACCTTTCCGGCGTCGTCGGTCGCCGTCAGCTCGATCGTCGGACTGGTCAGGCTTTCCGCCGTCGACAGCGCGAAGTCCTTCCGCGCGCCGTAAGGCGTCTCGACCGGGTCCGCGGTGACCGCGCCGCCGTCCAGCAGGATGGTCAGCTCCTGCCGCTCATCCGTAACGGTGACAATGATCCGGAAGGAGGCGTCCTTCATGCCGGACTTGCTCGCCGTCGCGTCGAGGGTGTACTCCCCGACCTTGGCGTCGCTGTTCACATAGAGGGTGCTGTTATCGGACCTCCAGCTGATGCCCGCCGGGAGCGGGGTGGTCGTGACGGTAACCGCCGCGCCATCGACCGCGACCGGATAAGCGGTGCTGGTCTTCTTGTAGGGGTGGGTGAAGGTGAAGTCATCGACCGAGAGCTCGTCGCGGTCGTCGACCACCGTAATCGTGACCTCGAAGCTGCCTTCCTTGTGGCCCGCCACATTCGAGACGGTGACCGTGTAGGTTTCGTCGCCGACGGGTTTGGCCGGGCCGTAGTTCAGCGCGCTCGGGTCGGCGTTGAAGCCCACGGTCGCGCCCGGATAGGCCGCCTGGACCTCATCGGTGATGACCTTCGAGTACTGGATGGACTCCGCACCCTTGAGGCTGTAGGTATACGCCGTCGTCATCCCGGAGAGGTCGAGCGCGGGCTTCTCCGCGATCTCCACGGTGAAGTGCAGCGTGGTCTCGGCAAAGAGATCGTTCTCCGGAACCGTGATCGTGAAGGAGGCGCTGCCGGCCGGGGCGGAGCCGGGGGCGTAGACGCCCGCGGAGGCCGCGTTGATGTCCGCGCTGCCGCCCGCGTCCTTTTTGATCATCGTCTTGGGATTGAAATCGGTGTTGTCCGACTGGAGATAGAGCAGGAGGGCTTCCCCTTCCGTTGCGGTGATCGTCTGCCCGTCCGTGAGGTCCGTCCACTCGCCGCTGTTGCCGCCCAGCTGGTACTGGAAGGTTGCGGAGGCTTTCGGAGGCGCGGGCAGGACGTTGACCGCGATCTGGAAGTTGAGCGTCTGGTAGCCGTCAAGCGCCGCCGTCGCGTCATAGATGAGCGGGACATCGGTCTCCTTGGCGGTGCTGTAGATGGAGATCGTGCCGTCCCGGTTGGGCACGATGCCCGGGACGGACGGGGTCCTGTCGGCGATTGCGATCGCCGCGCCCGCCGGCTCGACCTTGATCGTATAGGTCTTGCCGTCCGGATACTCGCTGGGCAGGTGGTTGATCGTCGTGGTCGCGGTGTCGGCCGTCAGGGTCGGGCGGTCATAGTGGAAGACCGCTTCCGTCCTGTCGGAATCGGCGTATTTCGCCGAACCGCTCCTGGCCATCGCCCGGACCGTGATCGGGTAGTCGACCTCCGTGCCGCTCCGGATGTTCCGGACCGCTGTGAGCGCCTGGTTGTTGGTGGTGTTGTAGCCGCCCCAGTCGGCGCTCGGGTCCACACTGTAGTGAGCGGCGCCTTCGACGGCCTCCCACGAGGCGGTCAGCTCTCCGGTTTCATCGTCGTAGGCGAAGGTAACCACGGGGGCCGCCAGTCTGGCGGGCGCGTATTCGTAGACCGCCGTGACCGGCGTGCCGTCGTTGTAGCCGGGGGCCTTCGCGA
The DNA here is from genome assembly GCF_057433415.1 of Anaerotruncus sp. Lineage (NCBI taxonomy): Bacteria > Bacillati > Bacillota > Clostridia > Eubacteriales > Oscillospiraceae > Anaerotruncus > Anaerotruncus sp. The sequence goes on from NZ_DBMDHH010000036.1 coordinate 19,549, forward strand.
CGACGGAAACCGTGTCGCCCGCCTTGATCTTGGCGGGGAGGATCGTCGCCGCGGTCTTCGCGGTATGCTCGACCAGCGTGCCGTTCACAAGCAGGTCGTAGCTTTCCGCGTTCGGGACCGCATCCCACGAGGCGCGGACCCACTTGACTTCCTCATCCGCCGTGAACTGCGTCTCGAGGGCGAGGGCGGCGCCGCTCACGTCGAAGGAATCCTTCTCGGTGACAACGATCGTCAGCGCCTTGACCGTCTCCTGATAGACGCCGTCAAAGTTTCCGGACGGGGTTACGGTGATCGTAAAGGCATAGGTTCCGGGCTCCACATCCGCCGGGACTTCGACCGCGACGCCATCCGTGGAACTGACCATGTCCTTGTAGGACTCGTCGTCCGCGGCGACTGCGATGCTGGCGGTCCCTCCGGTCTCCCCGACCGCGACGGAATACTGCTTCGGAGCAGTCAGGGTGCCCGCCTTGAAGGTATCGGTGACGCCGTCGCCGCCGACCGCTTCGCCGTTGACCAGGACGGTCAGTTCCTTGAGCGCGTCGGCCTGATAGGTCTTGAAGCTCTCTTCGGCCGAATCCGTGTGGAGGAGCGACCCCTCCTTCGCCAGCGCGCGGAGCCCGACCGTGAGCCCGCCGCCGGGCGCAAGCCTGGTCAGATAGTACTTGCCGCCGCTGCTGGAATCCTGGATGAGCGCCTTCTCCACCGGCTCGCCGTCCTCGGTGGCCGCGTAGCCGGCCGCGTCCGCAACGGGCTGGAAGAAGAAGCGCGTCTTCCCGTCCGCGGGGGTGCGGCTGACCGTTCCGGTGAACTGGACGTCGTCCAGCGCCGCCCGGGTAATCGTCAGGGTCTTGGGCTCGGAGACGGGGGATTCCGCGTTGCCGCTGCCCTTGGCCGGGAACGCCTTCACCGTGAGGGAAGCGTTCTCCTCAACCGTCGGGAGGCTGCCGGCGTAACCCGCGCCAATGCCCAGCTGGGCGCTGGCCGAATCGGTTTCCACCTTCAGTTCGCCGCCGGCGTAAAGCTGGTAGTAGGCGGCGCCTTCCACCGCGTTCCAGCTGACTGTGACCGTGCCGCTCGTCTCGTCGGACGGATCGACCGCCAGACTGAGGCCGGAGATGACCGGCTGCGCGAGCTGGCTCTTATCCACGGCGGTCATGTTGACAACCGCCTGGGTCGCGCGGTTGTCCGCGCTGCGCGGGTAGTCCACCTTGACGGTGTAGGTCTCGCCGGTTACGGCCGTCTCGGGGAAGGGGAAGGTGACCGTGGAATCGATCTTGCTGACCGTCCATCCGTCGGGCGCGTCCACCGCCATCCTGTCGGCGGTGATGTTCACGCCGGTGGTGACGGAGACCGTCTGACCGGGTTTCACCTGGATGTCATAGACGCGCCGGTTGTCGACCGCCGCGCCGACGGACGGCTCGGACGACGCCTGCCGCGCGTCGCCGTTGACGGCGACCGCCGTGTCGTAGAAGGAGGTCGTGTCGGTCGCCACCTTCACCTGCAGGGTGATGGAGGTCGGCTCATAGTTTTCCTTCGACGCCTGGAAGGGGAGTGAATACTCCCCGGCCATCGCCTCGGGGGCGATCGTCAGCGTCCTGCCGCTGAGCGCGAAGCCCATCGGCCAGCTCGTTCCGGTGAAGCGGTAGCCCGCGCCGACCTTGTCGGAGAAGGTGATCGTCTGGGTCTCGCCCGCATAGTGGGAGGCCGTGAAGACGACGCCGTCCGGACCGTCCTGCTTCGGGAGGTCGCCCGACAGATCGGAAGCCGCGTCGACCGCGATTCTGCCGCTCAGAACCTTGACCGTCAGGGTCAGGCGCGCGTCAGGGATCGAAACGCCGTCCGCCCTGGGGGTGAGCTTGATCGTATAGCTGCCCGCCGGAGCGTTCGGCAGGATGGTCAGGACCCCGTTGCCCCACGCGGTGTAGAGCGGGGTGGCGCCGGCCGAAAGGGTGACCGCGTTGTCGCCGTTGGCGAGCTTGGCGAGCACCGGGATCTGGGCGCCGTCGCCATAGCCGACCTCGACGGTCCTCTCGGTAACGGCCGCGTAATCCTGGTCGTCGTCCACCTTGTACTCGACGATCGGGGCGATCGTCACGCGCAGGGTGAAGTCGGTGTCCAGATAGTTTTCCGCCGTGGCCCTGAACGGGAAGTCGTAGGTCCCCGCCTTGGCGCCGTTGGCGCGGACGCCGGAATTCACGATGTTGAACCCGGCCTGTTCGGAAATCTGCTTCGTGATGACCGCGTCCGCCGCATTGGTGGACAGGACGGCCTTTTCGAGGTCCTTGAGGGTGACGGAGATGACGCCGTCCGCGTCGGCGTAATAGGTCTTGTCACCGACCGTTGCGACGGGCGTCAGCCGCGCGTCGCTGACCAGGTTGACGCTGATTGTAATTTCGCTCGGGAGGTAGTTCTTATTCGTACCCTTGAGCGTCACCTCCATGCTGTCCCCGGACAGGTCCGCGGGGACGGTGAAGGTCCGGTTGTCGTCGGAGGTGATCTCCGCGTTTTTGTCGGTGCGGGTGACCTTGGCGTTCGTGGGCACGGTCGAGACCGTGAAGCTCCCGCCCTCGCTGCGGTTGACCGGCAGCTGGTAGACGCCGGCCTTGTCGGGGGAAATCGCCTCGCCGTCCGCGCCGGTGACGGTCCACGCCACCTCGGCGGCGGGCACGACCTCCACGACGATGTCAAAGAGGAAGGGGGTATAGTACTGCGCCTCGGCCTTCAGCCGGAGGGTATAGGTGCCGGCCGCCAGATTGGCCTTGGCGGTGACCGTCTTGTTCGCGCTGTTGAAGATGAGGTTGTTGACGCTCTCGCTCACGAGCGACAGGGTCGTCTCGGGCGTGGTGCTGATGGTGAAGACCTCATCCGCGCCGTAGCCGTGGGTGAGCTTGGCCTTGTTTTCCGTCACCACGGCGGGCGCGTCCATCAGCGGGGAGGAGACCGAAGCGGTGATGTCCCCCGCGCCGACCCGCACCCGGACGGTGAAGCCGGAGCCGAGCGTGATGTTGCGGTCGGAAGTGCCGCTCATCCGGAAGGGGATTTCCACCGTACCGGCGGGCGCGTCGTTCGCAACGGTGATCGCGTCGCCGAGGACGGTGATCTTTTTGTTTTGCAGCAGCTGCCGGACCTCCGCGGAGGAAAGGCTCGTCTCGACCGTGCAGCCCGCGGACGGGTTCGCCGCGATCGTGATCTGATTGCCCTCGCCCGCCTTGGATTCGGCTGTGTAGACGCCGTCCGAAAGGGTCAGCTCGCCGGATTTGTCCGTCACGGTGACCGCCGGGATGACGTTGACCGTCAGTCTGGTCGTCGTCTCGGAGGGCCTGCCCTTGTCGACCACGAGGTCGGTGGTGATGCGGCCCGCCTTCGTCACGTCGACGTTCAGCGTGTCGGTGTCAAAGTCCCAGGCGACCGCGCCGGCGGGGACGCAGTTTTCCACGTCGATCGTGTCGTCGATGTGGGTCGTGCCCTCGTTGGTGGCGACCTGGAACGCGCCGTCAAAGTCGTTCAGCTTGGAGAGGTCGATGTCCAGCGTGGCCGCGCCGTCCGCCGGCACGGTCGAGTAGACCTCCCCCTCGTCGTGGATCGAGGTGATTTCATTCTTGCCCACGATCCGCAGGTCGAGCAGATAGGTCCTGGAGGAACGGGACGCGTGGGTGACCTCCATCGTCAGATGGTAGGTGCCCGCCGACTGGCTGGCCGGGACGACGATCTTGTCGCCGGCCGTGTTCAGCTTGATCGTCTTGACCGCTTCGCCCCTGCCGTTCGTGACGGTGAGGGCCACCTTGGCGTTCGCCGGGTCCCTGGTGAGGGTCAGGACCGTCTTGACCCCCTCCGGCGCGCGGGTGCGGAAGTCGAAGCCCTTGTCGTCCTCGCCCGGCGCGAACGCCTTGACGGTGCTCGTGTTGGAGGTGATCCTGGTGATCCGCGCGTAGTCGCCGACCGTGACGACCAGCGTGACCTTGCCGGGCTGGAAGCTCTTGTCGGTGCCGTTAAAGACATAGGTGTAGACGCCCGGTTCAGTGTCCGCCGGAATGGTCAGCGTCCCGGTGGCCTCGTCGAAATCGCCCGCCTGCGCGGAGGACGGGTCGAGAGCCACCTGCGCGGTGTCGGCCGCGCCCTCGGGCCCGGTGACCTCCACCCGGTAGGTGTAGACGAGGCCGGAATCCGCGACCTTCTGGGTGACGACGAAGTTGTCCGCGCCGGTCCCGGCCTTCACGCCGTCCCCGGTCACCTGCATCTCCACCGAAAGCGGAGACTGCGCCACCGTGAATTTGATGACAATCGTCTTTGTCTGGTAGTTGCCGCCCTTGTCGGACGAGGAGCTCTCGCCCGTCAGCGTCAGCTCATAGTCCCCCGTGGGAAGCCCGGGCGCCAGCTGGATGAGGCTCTTGCCCTTGGCAAAGCTCTCCTTCACGAGGTAGGCGTCCCGCAGGTCGGTTTCCGGCTCGTCGGCGGAGACGAGCGAGGCCGCCGTAAACTGCGCGCTGCTCTTGGAGTCGGAGGTGATCCGGAAGTATTTGTTCTCCCCATAGGCAAACCGGTCGGCCTCGTAGGTCTCGCCGTCCGCCGCGGGAGCGATGGTCTGGTAGCTGCTGTTGGTGGTCGAACTCGCCACGTCGGTCACGGTGATCGCCGCCTTGTCGACGATGATCTTGACCGTCAGCCGCGCGTCGTTGTAGTTGTCGGCGCTGACCGTCGTGACAAGGTCGTAGGTCTCCCCCTCCGCGAGCACCGGCAGGCGCTTGGGAACGGTGACGACGTTGTTCTTGACGGTGACGGCGCCCTCGCCGGTGGCCAGCTTGGCAACGGCCGTCGCGGCCTTCATGCGTCCATCCTCGCCGTCCTGGTAGAAGAGGAGGTTCAGCTTGTTGCTGCCCGTCGTATCCTCATAGGGCAGATGGACCGTCGCGACGATGTCCGAGCCGTTGACGATCTCGGCGTTTCCGACGAGATTGCCGGTGACGTCCTTCAGCGCGATCGTATAGGTGTTGTCCACCTGGTAGGTAAGCGCCAGCTCGGCGTCGGCATAGTTGCCCGCCGGGTCATAGAGGGTGACCGGGATGAGATAGCTGCCCACCGGATTTTTGCCCGACAGGGAGAGGACGTTCCCCTCGAAGGAGGCGCCCTCCGGCAGCCCGGACGCGCGGTAAGAGGCGAAGGTGGTGACGCCGTTCGGGCGTTCGTCGCCGCTGGTGAGCGAAACGTCAAACGCCTTTTCATACCGTGCGTTGAACTTGGCGGAAATTTTGCCGTCCACGGCATCCGCCCAGGCGGGGCCTTCCGGATCGCCCGTGCTGTAGGCAAGTCCCACGCCGGTGAATTGCGCCTGCGTGACCGTGAGGTTGACGGTCAGCGGCGTCTCCAGATAGGCGTTGGGGCGGGAGGCAAGCAGACGGATGGCATAGTCGCCCGCGCCGGCCGTCTTGGGGACGGTCAGCCTGGCGATCCCGGTGTCGCCCGTGATCGAAACGGCAAAGCCGCTCTCCGAGATGCCGATCTCATCCCCGCGGAAGGTGACCGAATCGATCGAGAGCGCCACGTTCTGTTTCGGCGTGGTCGCAAACTCGAGGTACTGGTCGTCGGCGAACTGCCCGTAGGTGAAGCCCGCCGTGATCGTCTGGCCGCCCTTATCGCCCGAAAGCGCCGCCGCCAGGTCGGGGTGGGAGGACTTCAGATCCTTGAACAGGACCGAATCCGAGACGGAGATCGTCCGGCCCAGCGCCTCCGAATCGTCATAGAAATACATCGGATAGGGCTCGTCCGCGATCCTTCCGGCGGTCAGGGACACGTCCGCGCCGTAGACCGCCGAGACCGCGTTAAGCGTTCCGCGCCCGGTGCCGGGCGCGGCGTCCAGCGTGGCCGCGCTGTTCGGAGACATCTCCAGTTTGGCGTTTTCCGTGAGGATATCGCCGTTGGTTCCGGAAACGCTATAGGTAAAGTCGCGCGCGGTGCCCGCGTAAATCAGCTCGTCCTTTTCCGGAAAATCCTCGCTGGCAAGGCGCATCCGGTCAAAGACCTGCACCTTCTGCTCCACGGTCGCCGGGCTGTATCCGCTCTTGCGGATGGTGTAGACGACGGTCGCTTCGCCGGGATTCACGGCGGCGGCCCTCACCGGGATGTTCCCGTCGGCGTCCGCCGCCCCGAGCACCTCCACCGAGACGATCTGGCGGCCCTGGTCGTCATAGCCGCCGCTCGCCGTGGCGGTCGCGCCCGCCGGCGTCTTGACAATGTTGAACTCCTTGCTGACCGGGCCGTTTTGATATTCGGTCATGGCGAGCGCATCGCCATGAGGCCAGGTCTCGCCGTTCGTTCCGGCGCTGAAGAAGCTCCTCATGCGAAGAACCATCCCGCCCACAAAGGACGGTTCCGTCAGGTCTCCGCCCTCGATGGACGCCCGGATTTCCGCGCTTCCCGTGTCCGCAGCCGATACCGTGCCGCCCATCGACATGGTCAGCGTCAGGATCAGGGCCAGCATGGCCGACAGAATCCGCTTGGTCTTTCTCATCTGTCTCTAACCTCCTTAAAATGTCCCCTCCTGGTCAGGACCGTCCGCCACGGGGGGACCCATCCTGATGAAAAAGGAAATGCTTCGTCTGTGCAGGGTCTTCAGATGCGTTCCGGAAGGACCGGCATGCCGTTTTCCCCCGGAAGGAATGGACCGCGCCGTAAAGGGCGCGGCCGCTCATGCGCTCTTTCCGGACGGGGTGGGACCGTCCGAGGTGGTGTGCATCAGGTTTCTGGTGAACGCCATACCGCGCGCAATGAGCAGCAGCCGTTCCTGATCCTCCAGCGGCAATTCAGCCGCTTGTTCGATGATTTCCCCGGCGTATCCGGACAAACGGCTTTGAATTTCCCGCTCCGTCATCCTTTTCCCTCCTTAATGCTTTATAGATGAATTATAACATGCCTATTTTTCAGTGTCAATGAATACTTTTGTAAAACAATTTCACTGTCAATGAAAATAATCATTGAAAAAGCATTGCAAATAGGTTATAATTTCCATGAGGTGATGCTATGGATACGCTGGGTGCGCGCTTAAACTATGCCCGCAGAAAAAGAGGGTACACGCAGAACTCCCTTGCGGAGGAGATCGGCGTCTCGCGCGGGGTAATCTACAATCTGGAAAAAGACAAGACTTCGCCGCAGCCGATCGTCATCAACGCCATCTGCCAAACGCTCAAAATCAGCCAAAACTGGCTCATGACCGGCGACGGCGAGATGGAGGACAAACGTGCGGCGTCCCGGAGCGCGCGCGTTCTGGCGGAGCTTTACGAGCTCGCCAAGGAACTTTCCGAAGAGGAACAGCTCTATATCCTGGATGTGATCAAGGCATTTCGCCAGCGCCTCGGGGGCCACCCCGGGACACCCGAAGAGTAAAAGGAGGCGGACAAGCATGCTTGTCCGCCTCCTTTTTGCTCCCCCGCGCGGCGGCTGCCGCGCTACGAAGGACGCGTATTCGGGTTGTTGAAGCTGGGCGGCGCGGCCTTTGTGTCACCGAAGCCGTTGGCCGGGGAAGGCGTCGAGAGATTGAAATAGAGGCGGGAGTCCTCCGTGACGCCGAAATCCCGATTCGAGCCGGAATCCTGCACGCGGTTGAACGCCTCGCGGAAGAGGGCGTTATGCGCCTCCTCGCGGTTGAGGAGGAAGTCGATGGTTTCGCGGACGTGCTTATCCTCGATCTGCCGGTGGAGATATTCGTAGACCACCTTGGCGCGCTGCTCCGACGCGATGTTGGAAAGCAGGTCGGCGCACAGGTCCCCCGTGACCGTAACATAGTCGGCCACCCAGGAATAGCCCGACGCGTTGATGAGCCCCGGGTTGAGTCCGAGCAGGACATGGCTCTGGATCTCGCCCGCCGCGACCTGCTGGCTGTCGACGTCGTGGCCGTTGAGCATGTTGATCGTCGTCGCCACCATCTCCATGTGGCTGAGCTCCTCCGCCGCGATATCCATAAAGAGGTCCTTGATCGCCGCGTCCTTGATGCGGAAGCTCTGCGACATATACTGCATGGCCGATTTCAGCTCGCCGTTGGCCCCGCCCAGCTGCTCCTGCAGCAGGACGGCATATTGCGGGTTGGGTTTTTCGACCCGTACCGGATGGAACAACATTTTTTCATGTTTGAACATTGGGATGCCTCCTCCAATCTTTTTGGAATATTATTTCCCGGATTGTCCGAATCATCCCTCAAAATGCAAAAGAGGGAGACGAAAATCGTCTCCCTCTTTTTACGCCGTGATTCCGCCGACGGCATCCAGCAGCACCCGCAGGCCGCGCGAAGGGCGCTGGTTCCTGTTGCGCACCGCCAGCATCTCGTTGCGCATGTCGACGCCGTCCAGCGCAACCACCCGCAGCCGTTTTTGCGCGACCGGCTCCGCCAGCAGCAGGTCCGGCAGGACGGTGATCCCCAGGCCCGCCTGGGCGGCCTGGATCAGCGCCGTGGAGTTCACGCTCTCCCACAGGGGGCGCGCCGTCTGGTTGGCGAGAAAGAGCGTGCTGTCCAGCGTGTCGCGGATCGCGCTTCCCCGCTCCCGCAGCAGCAGCGGCGCGGCGCACAGCTCCCGCGGCGTCAGCGGCTCCGCGGGCAGCGGGAAGCCGGGGGCGCAGGCCGCCCACAACTGGTAGGATCCGAAGGGCTCGCTGCGAAAGATCCCCTTTGGCTCGGCGCCCTCGATCAGCGCCAGGTCCGCTTCCCCGCTCTGCAGGATTTCAACGGCGCTGGCCGCGCTCACCACCCGCACCTGCACCTGCAGCCCGGGCAGTATTTCCCGCACCCGCCGCAGGATCTCCGGCAGCGGGAAGGATGCGATCGTGATGCTGGACACCAGCTTTACGGGCGCTTCCTCCTCCAGGCCGGCAAGCCGCCCCTCCAGCTCGCGGCAGGCGGCCAGAATCCCCCGTGCCTCCTCCAAAAGCAGCGTCCCGCAGGGCGTCAGGCGCACGCCGCGCGGCATCCGGTCGAAGAGCGGCGCGCCCGCCTGCCGCTCCAGCTCCGCCACGGCGTGGGAAACCGCCGACTGGGTGAGGAACAGCTTTTGCGCCGCCCCGGTAAAGGTGCCCGCCCGCGCGACCGCCTCCAGAATTTCCAAATGCCGCAGGTTCATCACGTTCCCCCTGACATGAATTGAATTAATGTGATCCATACAATTATATCATTTTACAGATCGGTTTTCCAGTCCTATAATCATAGGGTATGGAAAGGGAGTGCAAACTTGGAGAAAACAAAAAAGCCCTACCTCTGGCTGTTGGGCGTCAACCTGTTCATCAGCACGTTCACCTTTGGCGGCGGCTATGTGGTGGTCCCCATGATTCGCCGTTATTTCGTGGAGCGCAGGCGGTGCTTCACCGAGGAGGAGCTCGTGAGCATGGCGGCCGTGGCGCAGTCTACGCCGGGCGCGATCGCCATCAGCCTCTCCGCGCTGGCGGGCTTCCGCACGGCGGGCCTGGGCGGGGCCGTCCTCAGCTGTATCGCCGCCATCCTGCCCCCGCTCGCCATTTTGGGGCTGGTCTCCGCCTTTTACGCGGCCTTCGCGGCCAACGCGGTGATCGCCGCGGTCCTCAAGGGCATGCAGGCGGGCGTGGCCGCGCTGATTGTGGATTTGATCATCGACATGTGCCGCATGCTGCTCAAGGAACGCTCGCCGCTGTTGACCGCCATGATCCCGTGCGCCTTTCTGGCCAGCTTCGTACTGAATGTCAACGTGGCCCTGATCCTTGCCGCGAGCTGCCTGCTCTGCGTGGGACGGGTGCTGCTGAAAAGGAGGGCGCGCCGGTGAACCGGATCTGGACGCTGTTCTATACCTTTTTCAAGATCGGCGCGCTCAGCATCGGCGGCGGCTACGCGATCATCCCCCTGATCCAGGAGCAGGTGGTGGAGCGGGCGGGGTGGGTGAGCGAAAAGGTCTTTACCGACATCATCACCATCTCGCAGATGACGCCGGGGCCGCTGGCCGTCAATACCTCCACCTTTGTGGGCCTGCAGATCGCGGGCGTCCCCGGGGCCGTCGCCGCCACCGTGGGCTGCGTGCTGTGCGGCGTGGCGCTCTCCCTGGTCCTGTATGCGTTCTTCCGCCGCTACCGGAGGTCCGTATATGTGTTCGAGGTGCTCGGCGGGCTCAAGGCGGCCTCGCTGGGGCTGATCATGTCGGCGGCGGGCACCATCCTGCTGCTCGCCTTTTTCGGGACCGGCGCCCCCGCGCCCGGCGCGATGCCCGACTGGGCCGCGCTTGCGGTGTTCGCCGCCTCCCTTTTCGCCCTGCGCAGGTGGAAGCTGAACCCCGTCCTGCTGATGGCGGTCACCGGCGTGCTGGGCTTGTTCCTCTATTGACGGAAATTTCTGGTCCGTCCGCATTTGCCCATTGACTTTTTCGCGTTTTTGACGTATACTAAGTTAATGCTTGTCAACTAGCATAATATTTTTAAAGAGGTATCTCATGTACAACGACAAAACACTCATTTGCAAAGACTGCGGAAACGAATTTCAGTTCACTGCGAGCGAGCAGGAATTCTACGCCGAAAAAGGATTCACCAACGAGCCGCAGCGCTGCAAGCCCTGCCGCGATGCCAGAAAAGGAAATGCGCGCGGCGGCAATTCCGAGCGCCAGATGTTTGAGACGGTCTGCTCCGAGTGCGGAAAAACCTGCCGGGTCCCCTTCGAGCCGCGCGGCGACCGCCCTGTTTATTGCAGTGAGTGCTTCTCGAATAGAAGGTAACCAGTCGCTCTTAAGTGTGTCCCTTCGGGGGCACACTTTTTTTCTGTCCCGGCGCTTCT
>NZ_DBMDHH010000037.1:0-30174 GCF_057433415.1 Anaerotruncus sp.
GGCGGGTACTGGCAAGGTACTCCCGGGGGATTCTCAAGGGGACTGGCGGAAGTCCCCTTGAGCGTCCTTCTTTGGGTACTTTCTTTGACGCAAAGAAAGTACCCCGCCCGCCGGGGCGGGACCCGGCAATCCCCGCCGCCGAAGGCGGCACATTCAGAGCGCCTCTATGAGGCGCGAAAAAGCCCTCCGCCCCACTGGGCGGAAAATCTAAGAAAAGCCCCCGAGAGCAGTCGCTCCCGGGGGCTTTTCACGTAAGAATCAGAAGTGGGGCCGCTCCACATAGGTGGTGTGGAGGATGCGGTGGGCCAGGTGGCTGCCGAACTCGCCGAAGTACTCCTCATAAATTTTGAGCAGCTCGGGGTTCTCATGGCTCTTGCGCAGGGGCTTCGCCTCGTCGGCGTCGTAGAGCGCCTTGGCGCGGAGCGACTTGAGATCGACGAAGTTGCGGACGCTCGCGGGCTGGACCGGCTGGCCGCCGCCGTTGACGCAGCCGCCCGGGCATCCCATGATCTCGATGAAGTGGTAGTTCTTCATCCCCGCCCGGACCTGTTCCAGCAGCTTGCGGGCGCAGGCGAGGCTGGACGCGACCGCCACGTTGACCGTCAGGTCGCCGATCTGGTAGCTGGCCTCCTTGATGCCCTCGGTGCCGCGGACCTCCTTGAACTCGACGTCCTGGAGAGGCTTGCCGCCGACCCACTCGGCCGCGGTGCGCAGCGCCGCTTCCATGACGCCGCCGGTGGCGCCGAAGATGACGCCCGCGCCGGTGGATTCGCCCATGGCGGAATCGAAGTCCTCGTCGGGCAGGGCGGTGAAGTCGATGCCCGCGCGGTCGATCATGCGGGCGAGCTCGCGGGTGGTCAGCGAGATATCCACGTCGGGGATGCCGGAACCGGCGGCGTCCTCGTTGTCGCGGCGGACCTCAAACTTCTTGGCGGTGCAGGGCATGATGCCGACCACAAAGATGTCCTTGGGATCCCAGCCCATCTTCTGGGCATACCAGGTCTTCACCGTGGCGCCGAACATCTGCTGCGGCGACTTGCAGGTGGAGAGGTTGGGGATCATGTCGGGGAAGTAATGCTCGCAGTAGTTGACCCAGCCGGGCGAGCAGGAGGTGATCATCGGCAGCACGCCGCCGTTCTGGATGCGCTCCACCAGCTCGTGGGCCTCCTCGACGATGGTCATGTCGGCGGCGAGGTCGGTGTCGAAGACCCGCTCAAAGCCCATGCGGCGCAGGGCGGCGACCATCTTTCCGGTGACGTTGGTGCCGATCGGCATGCCGAACGCCTCGCCGAGCGTGGCGCGGATGGAGGGCGCGGTCTGGACGACGACATGCTTGGTCGGGTCATGCAGCGCGCGCCAGACCTCCTTGGTCTGGTCCTTCTCATAGATGGCGCCGGTCGGGCAGACGACGATGCACTGCCCGCAGGAGACGCAGGCCACCTCACTGAGGTTCTGCTCGAAGGCGCAGGCGATGTGGGTATTGAAGCCGCGCTCGTTGGGGCCGATGACTCCGATGCCCTGCCATTTGGAGCAGGCGGCGACGCAGCGGCGGCAGAGGATGCACTTGTTGTCGTCGCGGACCATGTGGACCGCGCTGTCGTCCTTGGGCCACTCGGGGTTGGAGCCCTCATAGCGGTGCTCATCCTCGACCTTGAAGTCGTGGCAGAGCTTCTGCAGCTCGCAGTTTCCGCTGCGCACGCAGGAGAGGCACTCCTTCTTGTGGGTGGAGAGGATGAGTTCGAGGGTGATCTTGCGGGAGGCATAGACCTTTTTGGAGTGGGTGAGGATTTCCATCCCCTCGTTGACCGGGTAGACGCAGGCGGCCACGAGGGATTTGGCGCCCTTGACCTCAACCACGCAGATGCGGCAGGCGCCGATCGCGTTGATCTCCTTGAGATAGCACAGGGTCGGGATTTGGATGCCGGCATAGCGGGCCGCTTCCAGAATGGTGCTGTCTTTCGGCACGGACAAGGGCATACCGTTGATCTTTATATTAACCATTTCTTTTTCCATATCCAGGCACGCTCCTTTCTTACTTTCTCACAATCGCGCCGAACTTACATTTCTCGATGCAGGCGCCGCATTTGATGCACTTGGACTGGTCGATGACGTGCGGGTTCTTGACGGTGCCGGCGATGGCCCCGACCGGGCAGTTGCGCGCGCAGAGGGTGCAGCCCTTGCACTTGTCGGCCACGATCTGGTACTGGAGCAGGTGTTTGCAGACGCCCGCCGGGCAGCGTTTTTCCTTCACATGGGCCTCGTACTCGTCGCGGAAATACTTCAGCGTCGAGAGCACCGGGTTGGGGGCGGTCTGGCCGAGTCCGCACAGCGCGTTCTCCTTGATGTAGTAGCAGAGCTCCTCCATCTTGTCGAGGTCCTCCATCTTGCCCTCGCCGCGGGTGATGCGGTCGAGCATCTCATAGAGGCGCTTGGTGCCGATGCGGCAGGGGGTGCATTTTCCGCAGCTCTCGTCGACGGTGAACTCGAGGAAGAACTTGGCGATATCCACCATGCAGTTGTCCTCGTCCATGACGATGAGTCCGCCCGAGCCCATCATCGAGCCGATGGCGAGCAGGTTGTCGTAGTCGATCTCGGTGTCGATGAGGGAGGCCGGGATGCAGCCGCCGGAGGGGCCGCCCGTCTGGGCCGCCTTGAACTTCTTGCCGTTCGGGCAGCCGCCGCCGATCTCCTCGACGATCTCCCGCAGGGTGGTGCCCATCGGGACCTCGACGAGGCCGGTGTTGTGGATCTTGCCGCCGAGCGCGAAGACCTTGGTGCCCTTCGATTTCTCGGTGCCCATCGAGGCGAACCACTCGGGGCCGTTCAAGATGATCTGGGGGATGTTGGCCCAGGTCTCGACGTTATTCAGGATGGAGGGCTTGCCAAAGAGGCCCTTGACCGCCGGGAAGGGCGGACGGGGGCGCGGCTCGCCGCGGTGGCCCTCGATCGAGGTCATGAGCGCGGTCTCCTCGCCGCAGACGAAGGCGCCGGCGCCCAGGCGGATGTCGATGTCGAAGTCGAAGCCGGTCTCAAAGATGTTCTTGCCCAAAAAGCCCATCTCGCGGGCCTGGTTCAGCGCGATCTCGAGGCGCTTGACCGCGATGGGGTACTCTGCGCGCACATAAATGTAGCCCTGGCTCGCGCCGATCGTATAGCCGGCGATCGCCATCGCCTCGAGCACCGAGTGGGGGTCGCCCTCGAGCACCGAGCGGTCCATGAACGCGCCCGGGTCGCCCTCGTCGGCGTTGCAGCAGACGTATTTCTGTCCGGGGGGCTGGGCCTTGGCGAAGTTCCACTTGAGCCAGGTCGGGAAGCCCGCGCCGCCGCGGCCGCGCAGCCCGGAAACCTTGAGCGTCTCGATGACGTCCTCGGGGGTCATCTCGGTGAGGACCTTGCCCAGCGCCATATAGCCGTCGTAGGCGATGTATTCGTTGATGTCCTCGGGGTCGATCACGCCGCAGTTGCGCAGCGCGACGCGCTTCTGCTTTTTGTAGAAGTCGGTCTCGTCGAGGGATTTGATCTTGTCCTCGACGACCGTCTCGGTGTAGAGCAGGCGCTTGACGATGCGGCCCTTGAGCAGGTGCTCGTCGACGATCTCCTTGACGTCCTCCGGCTTGACGCGGGAGTAGAAGGAGCCCTCGGGATAGACGATGACGACGGGGCCGAGCGCGCAGAGGCCGAAGCAGCCGGTCTTGACGACCTTGACCTCCTCGGTGAGCCCGGTCGCGGCGATTTCCTTTTCAAACTCTTCGATAATCTTTGCCGAGCCGGAGGACGTACAGCCCGTACCTCCGCAGCAAAGCACATGGGAACGATACATGGTGCGCTTCCTCCTTTCTTACAGCTTGCTGCCGGCGACCGCGCCGATGGTGTACTCCTGAACGACCTGCCCGTTGATCAGGTGCTTCTGGACGATCTGGGAAGCCTTTTCGGGGGTCATCTTGACGTAGGTGACCTTCTCCTTGCCGGGCTCGAAGACCTCGACGACCGGCTCGTACTGGCAGATGCCGATGCAGCCCGTCTGGGCGATGGTGACGTTCTGGAGGTTCTTTTTGGCGACCTCCTCGGTGAACGCCTGGAGCACGGGGCGCGCGCCCGCGGCGATGCCGCAGGTGGCCATGCCGACCACGACGCGGGTGTTGCCGCTGTCGTCCGCGCGGATGCCCATGTTGGTTTTGACCTTGTCCCTCAGAGCCTGAAGCTCCGCTAAGCTTTTCATATGTAAGATTCCTCCGTCCACAATGTGGTTGCGCGTCCTGCCGTCAGGACGCCTGCGTGTCTAAAACCTCCTGCGTGTTTTCGCGGATGAACGAGCCGATGAACCCGACCACCGACGGCTCCGAGAGGGGCACGCCGTCGAGCACCTGCCGGAATTCCCGCGTGTCGGCGGTGAACTCCCCCGCCCCGTGGCGGAAGGTGTAGGCGAAATCGATGTCGGGGTTGCACTGCACAAGCGAGGCGACGGTCGCCGCGATGTCGCCGAGCGGCATGCGGTCGATGTGGGTGAGGCCGAAGACCGCCGTCACGGCGGTGCCCCTCCCCGGCTCCGATTCGATCGAGAGGCTTCCCCCCGTCATCTCGGCGCCCATCTTGAGGAACGGCACCCCCAGCCCCACCCTGCGGGTGGTGCGGGTGGTGAAGAACGGGTCGGTGACCCGCCGCACCTGTTCGGGCGTCATGCCGCAGCCGTCGTCCCTCACGGTGATCGTGAGGGTGTCGGCGGCGGGCTGTTCGTCCACCGTGATCTCGATGAGCGAGGCGCCCGCGCGGACCGAATTCTGCGCGATGTCCAGCACGTTCAGCGAAAGCTCCTGCATGGCGTTACTGGTATTTGGCGAGGATGGTGTCGACGTCGTCGACCGTCAGGCGGCCGTAGACCTCGTCGTTGACCATCAGGACCGGCGCAAGGCCGCAGGCGCCCACGCAGCGGCAGGCGTCGAGGCTGAATTTCCCGTCGGGCGTGCACATGCCGGACTGGATGCCGAGCTTCTCCTGGAGCCTCTGGAAGATATCGCCCGAACCCTTGACGTAGCAGGCGGTGCCCAGGCACACGGAGATTTTGTACTGTCCCTTGGGGTTGAGGGTGAACTGGGAATAGAATGTCGCGACCCCGTAGATTTCCTCCAGCGGGATGTCGAGCCCGAGGGAGATCATCTTCTGCACCTCGATCGGAAGGTACCCGTAGATCTCCTGAGCGCCCTGCAAAACCGGCATCAGAGCGCCCTTCTGGCCCTTGTGCTCCTCGATCACCTTCTGCAGCCGCTGTTCCTGCTCAGCGGTGCCGGTGAAGGGGACCACGGTTTTCGTGTTCGCCATCTGTCTTACCTCCTTGGCATTGCCATACGCTCAGGGCGTACGGCACCATTATAGAATTGTTATGATTATAACAGAAAATCATAATGCCGTCCAGATGAATCCCCCTGAATTTTCGCAAAAACGCGGCGTTTTTCATGACAATTCGACAAGCCCTTCCGGACTTTTCCAATTCCCGCCCCCTCCGCAGATTCCACAGCTTTTGGCGGGGGATTTTGGCGGGCCGGTCATTGCGGCCCCGCGCGCAAAATGATATAATATTCAGGTATAGACCGACCGCTTTTCCGATTTCCGAAAGGAGCAATGGCCCATGACAGTCAGCGATATCGCCAGGATTCTCAAGGCCGAGGTCCTCTGCGAGGGGGACTCGATGGAAGCCGAGGTACATACCGCCTGCGGCAGCGACATGATGAGCGACGTGCTCGCCTATGTCAAGGACCAGAGCGTGCTGCTCACAGGGCTCGTCAACTCGCAGGTGGTGCGCACCGCCGAAATGATGGATATGGTCTGCATCGTCTTCGTGCGCGGCAAGCGCCCCGACGAACAGATCCTCTCCCTCGCGCGCCAGCGGGGGATCGCCGTGCTTTCGACCCCCTACCGCATGTTTACCGCCTGCGGGCTGCTTTACGACAACGGCTTGAAGGGTGGCTGTGAAACCGATGTCTGATACGATCAATCTCACCTACGACGTCCCGGGCGACGACTTCACCCGCGCGGGCGAGGCGTCGAGCGACGTCAAGGGGGTCCTCAAAAAGCTGGGCCTCTCCCCGCAGGTGGTGCGCAAGGTCGCCATCGCCATGTACGAGGGGGAGATCAATATGGTGATCCACGGCGGCGGCGGGCAGATCACCGTCGAGGTGACGCCCGACGCGGTCACGATGCGGCTGGCCGACCACGGCCCGGGCATCCGGGACATCTCCCTCGCCATGCAGGAGGGCTGGTCCACCGCGCCCGAGGAGGTGCGCAACCTCGGCTTCGGCGCGGGCATGGGCCTGCCCAACATGAAGAAATACTCCGACGAGATGGAGGTCATCAGCGAGGTCGGCGTCGGCACCACCGTCAACATGAAGGTGTACGTCGCCTGATCCGCGTTCCCCCCGGAGCGGGCAGGATTTATCTGGGAGGCCGTCATGATGGATACCACAAACTTTTTCCACTCGGTGACCCTCGACCGGGACAAGTGCCACGGATGCATCAACTGCGTCAAGCGCTGCCCCACCGAGGCCATCCGCGTGCGCAACGGCAAGGCGAAGATCATCAAGGAGCGGTGCATCGACTGCGGCGAGTGCATCCGGGTCTGCCCGCACCACGCCAAGCAGGCGATCTTCGACCCCATCTCGGTGATGGACAGCTTCGAATATAAGATCGCGCTGCCCGCGCCGAGCCTCTATGGGCAGTTCAACAACCTCGACGACATCGACCTCATCCTCGGGGCGCTGACCCTCATGGGGTTCGACGACGTCTACGAGGTCGCGCGCGCCGCGGAGCTCGTGAGCGACGCGACCCGGCGGTACATGATGCGCGAGGACATCAAGCGCCCGGTCATCTCCTCCGCCTGCCCGGCTGTGCTGCGGCTCATCCGGGTGCGCTTCCCCGAGCTCATCGACAACATCCTCCCGCTGCATCCGCCCATCGAGGTGGCCGCGCGGGTGGCCAAGGCGCGCGCCGCCGAAAAGACGGGCCTTCCGCCCGAAAAGATCGGCGCGATCTTCATCTCCCCCTGCCCGGCGAAGGTGACGGCGGTCAAGATGCCGCTGGGCACCGAGAAGAGCGCCGTCGACGCGGTGCTCGCCATCCGGGAGGTCTACCCCAAGCTGATCAGCCTCATGCGCAAGGTGCCCGCCTCGGTCGACATGGCGGGGGCCGGCCGGATGGGCATCGGCTGGGGCAGCAGCGGCGGCGAGGCCGCCGCCGCGCTCAAGGAGCGGTACCTCGCGGCCGACGGCATCGAAAACGTCATCCGCGTGCTCGAGGATCTCGAGGACGAGAAGTTCTACGATCTCGACTTCGTCGAGCTCAACGCCTGCTCGGGCGGCTGTGTCGGCGGGGTGCTCGGGGTGGAAAACCCCTACGTCGCCAAGGCCAAGCTCAAGCGCATCCGCAAATACCGTCCCGTCTCCTGCAACCACCTCGAGGAGGAGAGCCTCGCCCCCTACACCTGGGACGCGCCGGTCGAATACGAGCCGGTGCTCGAACTGGACGCGGACATCCGCACCGCGATGGAAAAGATGAAGATGATGCGGGAGATCGAGGGGCGGCTCTACGGCATGGACTGCGGGTCGTGCGGCGCGCCCTCCTGCAAGGCGCTCGCCGAGGACATCGTGCGCGGCTTCGCCACCGAGGAGGCGTGCATCTTCAAGCTGCGCGAGGAGATCCGCGGGATGGCCGAGGGGCTGCGGCGGCTTTCGAGCGTGATGCCCAAGGTCGCGGCGGAGGAAACCGAAGAAAAGGAATGACCGGGGGGACCAATATGACGGTAAAACTATTGGCCGCACAGGCCGGGTTCAAAATTCTCGCGGGGGAGGGTTCCCTCGGCCGGGAGATCGAAAGCGTCTACAGCTGCGACCTGCTCAGCTTTGTGATGGGGCGCGCCCCCGCGGACAGCGCGTGGGTGACGGTCATGGGCAACGTCAACGCGATGGCGGTGGCGCTGCTGGCAGACGTGGCCTGCGTGGTGCTCGCCGAGGGCGCGGCGCTCGACGACGACGCCAAAAAGAAGGCGGAGCAAAACGACATCGCGGTGCTCTGGTCGGAGAAGCCGGTCTTCGACGCCGCGCTGGACATCCACACCCGCATGGCCGGGGCCTAGCGGGAAGGCGATTTTGGGAGAGGAGGCGAGCCGATGCGTCCGGTGTTCTACGACCTGCATATCCACTCCTGCCTCTCCCCCTGCGGGGACATGGACATGACCCCCAACAACATCCTCAACATGGCGCTCCTGAAGGAGCTCGACCTCATCGCGCTGACCGACCACAACTCCTGCAAAAACTGCCCGGCGCTCATGCGCGCCGCCGAGGGGTCGGGCCTTGCGGTGCTGCCGGGCATGGAGCTGACGACCGCCGAGGAGGTGCACGTCGTCTGCCTCTTTCCCGCGCTGGAGAACGCGATGGATTTCGACGGGTATGTGCACGGCCGCCTGCCCGACATCGATAACGTCCCCGAGATCTTCGGCGCGCAGCAGATCCTCGACCGGCGGGATGAACCCACCGGCATCGAGCAAAAGCTGCTCATCAACGCGACGACGATCGAAATCTCCGACCTGCCCGCGCTCGTCAAGGGGTACGGCGGGTTCTGCTACCCCGCGCACATCGACCGCGCGAGCAACAGCGTGCTCTCCAACCTCGGGTTCATCCCGCCCGAATGTGCCTTCCGCACCCTCGAGGTCGCGGACCCGGAGGCGTTCTTCGCGGACGGAAGGAATCAGGCGTACAAAGAGGGGTACGCTATCGTTACAAGCTCGGACGCGCACTACCTCGAAAACATCTCCGAGCGGGAACACTGCATCCACCTCGACACGGTGGATTTTGAAGGGCTGGCGAAGCGCCTCGCATGAAAATGAAAAAAACCGAATGGATCATCCTCGCGGCGGTGGTCGCCGTGTGCGCCGGACTGGCGCTTTTCTTTTATTGGCCGCGCTCGGGCGACACGGTGGCGGTCGTCTCGGTGGACGGGACGGAATTCTGCCGCATCGACCTCAGCAGGACCGCGCGGCCCTACACCTTCCGCATCGAGGAGGAGACGGGCAGGCCCGTCTCCTTTGAGGTCGCGGACGGGCGGGTGCGCTTTGTCGAGGTCACCTGCCCCGACCACATCTGCGAGCGCACCGGCTGGTGCGGCGCGCCGGGCGAGCGGGCGGTCTGTATGCCCAACCGCACCGCCCTCGTCTGCTATGCGCGCGGGGAGCTGCCGCCCGACGGCGGGGTCCGGTGGATCACCGAATCGAACCACCCGTAGATTACGCGCCTCCCGGACGGGACGGCTGACGGAGCGCGCGGCGGGAACGCGGGCCGGGCGGAAAACCGCGCGGCTTCGCCGCGCGCGCGAAGGCAGGGCCTTCGCGGACGCCCCGCCGGGGCGTCGTTTTCCGCCGCCCGGCCTTTTTCGCCGCGCTCAAAATTTGACGTTTGAACCGGCCGCCGGGCGGGAAAGCTAGAGGTAAGCGGTTCCCCCGAGCGCCCCTCCCCGCCGCACCGCCCGCGCCTGCGGTTTCTCCGAGCACCCCGCCTGCGCCAAAAGTTTTCGGAGGGGGTCCGGGGGGTCCCTTTTTCAAAAGGGTCCCCTCAAGCGCTTTGAAGGGGTCCGGGGGGAACCTTCTCAAAAGTTCCCCCCGGTTGAAAAAAGG
The DNA here is from genome assembly GCF_057433415.1 of Anaerotruncus sp. NCBI lineage: Bacteria > Bacillati > Bacillota > Clostridia > Eubacteriales > Oscillospiraceae > Anaerotruncus > Anaerotruncus sp. The sequence continues at coordinate 9,656 of NZ_DBMDHH010000037.1, forward strand.
GACAAACTGTGATAGACTTTCCATAGGGGCGGGGACTGCCCGCCGGGACGACTGTCAAAGAAGGAGGCATTGCCATGGACGCGGTGCAAAGGGTGATCGACTGGGGAATGGAACGGTACCGGGGCTTTTCCGTCCGGGACGTTGGGATCTTCAAGACCTGCCTGCTGTCGATCGGCGCGCTGCTCGGGGTATATTTCGGAAAGCCCCTGAAGAAGCTCGCGCCGGTTTTGTGGGTCGTGGCCGTCGCTTCCTATGCCTATTTGATCTGGAGGATGTTCTTTGCCGATGAACAACAGTGACCCTGACCGCAAGATCATCGATTTCGATAAGATTAAACGCCGGGAGCAGAACCGCCACCGGGCGCGCCGCCGCGCGGGCTGGATCACCGCCGCGGTGATCGCGGGGGCGGTGCTGATCGTTGGCGTTTTTCTGTTTATCCAGTTCCGCGAGGCGGTGGAGGACAAGGGCTTCTGGCAGAACTTCAACTCCGCCGCGGTCGCCGCGCTTTGATTTCCGACGGAAAGAATGGACCGCAGATGAAGAAAAACAGACTGTATACCCTGCTCGCGCTGCTTGTGATCCTCTTCTGGGGGACGACCTTCGTGTCGACCAAAATTTTGCTGACGCGGCTCTCCCCCGTGCAGATCATGCTGCTGCGCTACCTGATCGCCTATGCGGCGCTGCTCGTCATCCATCCGAAATTTCACCGCCCGGAGGGGCTGCGTCAGGAGCTGTGCTGCATCGCCGCGGCGCTCTGCGGCAGCACCCTCTATTTTCTGGCGGAAAACACCGCGCTCTCCTATACGCAGGCATCCAACGTGAGTCTGCTCATTTCGGCCGCGCCCATCCTCACGTCGGTCGTGGCGCACCTCTTCACGCGGGACGAGCGCCTCACCCGCCACGCGTTCTACGGCTTCTTCCTCGCGATGGCGGGCATTTTTCTCGTCGTCTTCAACGGGCGCTTCGTGCTGAAGCTCTCCCCGGCGGGCGACCTGCTCGCCCTGGCGGCCGCCCTCTCGTGGGCGTTTTACACGGTCATCCTGCGCAAGATCGACAGCCGCTACCAGCCGGTCTACATTACCCGGCGCATCTTCTTCTATTCGATCGTCACCATGCTGCCCTGTCTGCTCTTTGACAGCACGCCCTTCGACCCGGCGGTGCTGCGCCTGCCCGAGGTGTGGGGGAACCTGCTCTTCCTCGGGGTGGTGGCCTCCTCCCTCTGCTACGTGCTCTGGTACCATGTGGTCGGGCGGCTCGGCGCGGTGCGCGCCAACAACTTTGTCTATCTCAACCCGCTCGTCACGATGCTCGCGTCGATCGTCGTGCTCCACGAGCGGATCACCCTGCTGATGCTGGCCGGCGCGGTGCTCATCCTGATGGGCGTCATGATCGCCGAGGGGACCTTCCCGCACAGGAACCAGCCCCAGCCCGCCAATACGCCGTAAGGAGGGCGCGCTTTGGACAAACAGAAGATCAGGGGCTACTGTATCGTCTCGGCGTTTACCGTGGTCCTCTACCTCGCGCTGAGCAATATGGACCGCCTGACGGGGGCGCTGCGTGTCGCGGGCGGCCTGCTGGCCCCCTTTTTTGTCGGCGTGGCCATCGCCTTCATCCTCAACAATGTGATGGTCCTCTTTGAAAAGAAGGTATTTTACCGGCTCGCGGAGGGGAGGAACCCCCGCTCCGCCCGGATGGTGCGGCCGCTTTCGCTCGTGTCCACCTACCTGGTCACCTTCGCCGCGTTCGGCGTGCTGCTGTGGGTCGTCGTGCCGCAGCTGGCGGCGAGCGTCGTCACGCTCGGCAACAACATCCCCGCCTACCTGGAATCCCTCCGGGTGCTCGGAAACCGGCTGCAGGGGGAGCTCACCCTGCCCGCCGAGGCGCTCGAGCAGATCGCCGCCTGGTTCTCCCAGGCGGCGGACGTGCTGCTCAACTTCCTCGTCGACTTTGTCCCGCGGATGCTCGGGTACGTCGTCTCGTTTGGCGGCGGCATCGTCACCTTCGTCATCGGGATCATCGTTTCCATCCACCTGCTGATGAGCAAGGAAAAGCTCCTCTCCCAGGTCGGCCGCCTCGGGCGCGCCTTCCTGCCCGAGCGGGCCGCCGGATGGCTGGGCGGCGCGGCGCGGGTCTCGGTCGAGACGTTCGGCAACTATGTCTCCGGCCAGCTGCTGGACGCGATGATCGTCGGGATCGTGAGCGTGATCGGCCTTTCGATCTTCCGCTTCCCCTACGCGATGCTGATCGGCGTCGTCATGGGCGTCACCAACATCATCCCCTTCTTCGGGCCGTTTATCGGCGCGGTTCCGGGAGTCTTCCTCCTGCTCATGATCGACCCCCTGCGCGCCCTGTGGTACATCCTCTTCGTGGTCGTCGTTCAGCAGGTCGACGGCAACATCATCGCCCCCAAGGTGATCGGCGGCTCGGTCGGGCTGCCGCCGCTGTGGGTGCTCTTCGCCGTGACGATTGGCGGCGGGCTCTTCGGGGTGGCGGGCATGATCCTCGGGACGCCCGTCTTCGCGATCATCTATATCCTGCTCGGGCGCGCCACCCGCGCCCGGGAGGCGCGGCGAAACGCCGGCGGATAACCGACGCTTCCAAAGGGGCCGGGACGCATTGCGTCCCGGCCTCTTTTTGAATCAAAAATAAATAAAATCAAAATAAAACTTAATAATATTAATATTTATATTGACATTATCAAAAAATAGATTATAATAACATCAAAAGGAGGGATACCATGGCAGGAAGCATACCGACAAAGTGCCCGGCCTGCGGGCAGGAGATGCGCGTCTGCCTGCTGCGCTGCCCGGCCTGCAATACCGAGGTCGCGGGGGATTTCCCGCTCGGGCGGTTCGCGCGGCTGACGGAGGAGCAGCTCCGTTTTCTCGAGACGTTCATCCGCTGCCGGGGGAGCCTCAAGGACGTCGGGACGCGGGTGGGCGTCTCCTATCCCACCGCGCGCAACCGCCTGGACGAATTGATCCGGGCGCTGGGCCTTTCCGAGGAAGCAGACACCGAATCCGCCCGCAGGCTGGAGATCCTGAGCCGGCTCAAGGAGGGCGGGATCACCGCCGAAGAGGCGTTAAACCTGTTGCAGGGAGGAACAAACCATGAATGAAGAACGCAGAATGATTTTAGAGATGCTCCAGGAGGGCGCGATTTCGGTCGAGGAGGCGGAACGCCTGATGGAGGCGCTGCCCGCCGAGGAGTCCCGCCAGCTGACGACCGCCGCGCCCGCCCGCGCGGGCGTGTCCCCCAAGCGGGTGGTCGTGCTCGTGACCGAGAACGGCAAGCAGAAGGTCAACGTGCGCGTCCCCTTCTCGCTCGTGCGGGTCGGGCTCAAGATGGGCAAATCGATCGGCGCGATCAGCCTCAAAAGCGCCAAGGACGACCCGCAGGCGCAGCAGGCGCTTGACATCCTCAACAACATCGACGTCGACGAGCTGCTCGCCAGCATCGACGACGGCGAGATCACCCTGCCCTACGCGATCGTCGACGTGGACGACGAGGATTCGGGCGACCAGGTGCGCGTGGTGCTCGAATAGGCGAAGACGGACGGCACGGATAAACCGGGCGCCGGACCCCCGCGGGGGTCCGGCGCCCGGTTTCATTTCCGCGGCCCCATGGGCCCCGGGGATGGAAAGATACGCCGCGCAATGGCGCGCTTTTCAGGAAATCCGCGCGAGGCGGGCGCTCAGGCGCGGAGCGTGGCCGCGATCAGGCTTTTGTGGTCGCCCTTGGCCAGCTCCTTCACCTTCTCCAGGTCGAGCCCCATGGCGGCGGTGATGCGCTCGCCGTAAGCGGGGTCCGCCCAGTAGCAGTGGACGGCGTGACGGTATTTGACGTTCTCGGTGACCGGCTCGATGTTGCGCGCGGTGTTTTCGATGAGCAACGCGCGCTTATCCTCCGTCATCACCCTCCACAGGTCGCCGCCCGCCCGGAAGCAGTCGTCGGTGGGGTCGTCCTGCGGGTCGTAGGCGTACATCGCGCCCGAAAGATCGAGCGGCGGCTCCATCACATCCGGCTGGGCTGCCCATTCGCCCTGGCTGTTGGGGGAGTAGGCGGGCGCGGCGCCGTAGTTGCCGTCGGTGCGCATGAACCCGTCCCGGTGGTAGTCGTGGACCTCCACCTTGGGCCGGTTCACCGGGATCTGGTTGTAGTTCACCCCGAGGCGGTAGCGCTGTGCGTCTCCGTAGACGAAAAGCCTGCCCTGGAGGAACTTGTCCGGCGAAAAGCCGATGCCGGGCACCACGTGCGCGGGGGTAAAGGCGGCCTGCTCCACCTCGGCGAAGTAGTTTTCCGGGTTGCGGTTGAGCTCGAGCACGCCCACCTCGTGGAGGGGATATTCGGCATGCCGCCAGATCTTTGTGATGTCGAAGGGGTTCTCGTAGTGCTTGAGGGCCTGCTCCTCGGTCATGATCTGCACGTACATCGTCCAGCGCGGATAGTCGCCCTTCTCGATCGACTCAAAGAGGTCGCGGCCGTGGCTCTCGCGGTCCTTGGCCACCAGCGCCTCCGCCTCCGCGTCGGTCAGGTTTTTGATGCCCTGCTGGGTCTTGAAGTGGAATTTGCACCATACACGCTCGTTCTTCGCGTTGTAGAGGGAGAAGGTGTGCTCCCCGAAGAAGTGCATGTGCCGGAAGGTCGCAGGGATGCCCCGGTCCGACATGACGACGGTGGTCTGGTGGAAGGTCTCGGGCAGCAGCGTCCAGAAGTCCCAGTTGTTCTGGGCGGAGCGCAGGCCGGTGCGGGGGTCGCGCTTGACGGCGCGGTTGAGGTCGGGGAAATTGTGAACGTCCCGGAGGAAGAAGGTGGGGGTGTTGTTTCCGACCAGGTCCCAGTTGCCCTCTTCGGTGTAGAATTTGACCGCCACGCCGCGGATATCCCGTTCGGCGTCCGCCGCGCCGCGCTCGCCGGCCACGGTGGAAAACCGGATGAAGAGGTCGGTCTTGGCGCCCGGCTGAAGGACCTTCGCCCGCGTCCATTGGGAGATGTCGTGGGTGACGGTGAGATTGCCGTAGGCGCCCCAGCCCTTGGCGTGCATCCGCCGCTCGGGGATGACCTCCCGGTCGAAATGGGCCAGCTTTTCCAGCAGCCACACATCCTGTAACATTACCGGCCCGCGGGGTCCCGCCGTCAGGGAGTGTTCGTTCTCCGCAACGGGAGCGCCCACCTCGTTGGTCAGCTTTTTATTCTCCATAATATGCACTCCTTCCTTAAATTGATATCGGTTACTATTCTTATGATTTCATCTTATCACAGTTTCTCCCGGGAAACAAGGAAAATTTCTCCTGGCGCAAAAAAAGTCGCTTTTGCGGCCCGGGCCGCTCAGAAGGGGCGCGCCCCATAGACGTTGCCCGCCCCGCGGACGAGCTCCTCCATCAGGGCCTCCATCCTGGGGACCGCGGGGTGCGCCTGCAGCCCGTACTCCGCCGTCAGCCTCCCCAGCCGCGGGAAGGCGAGCCAGGTGCTGCCGGCCTCGTCCTCCCACACGGAGATGCGCAGCGGGAGCTCGAGGGAGACGCTCTGGTCGGCCTGCATCAGCGCGGTACCCACGCTGGGGGAGCCAAAGACCAGCACGGTGGTGGGGCGCAGCTCCAATCCCGCCTCGCGGGCGTTCTGCGCGTGGTCGTACTTGGCGAAGAGGGGCACGCCCTTTTCCCGAAGCGCCTCCTCCAGCCGGGACACGGTGTCCGCGGCGGGGAGCTGCCCCTCCAGCAGAAAGAGCTTGTTGTCGTCGTAATTGGTGGAGAGCAGGTCCCCGAAGGCGCCGGCGATCCGCCTGCCCAGGTTGGTAAAATCCACCCCTTCCCGGTTGGCCATCAGGGTCACGCAGACCAGCTCCTCCGAGTGGGTGAACCGGCTGAGGAAGGAGGAGAACCCGGGCGCCGAACCCTTGATGTCCATCAGGCCGCGGTGCTTGTAGAACTGCCAGCCCGCCACCGCCGGGACCTCGCGGCCGTCGGGCAGCTTCCAGGGGGCGTAGACCAGCGCCCGGTTCTCCGGCTTGTGGATCAAAACGGAGCCCGCGAGGCCGATGTCCCAGAAGGAGATGTCCTGCGCGGAGGCCCAGATGTCCGAAAAGCCCCGCAGCGCGGAGGAATCCTGACGGCGGACGGCGGCGCCTTCGCCGTCGTAGCTGGCGGCGGGCTCGGTCGGGTCGATGTAGAGCCGGTCGGCCTTGAAAAGCTGGTGGACGTTGTCCGTCCGGCCCACGTCCTCATGCGGGAACCCGTCCAGGTCCTCGGCGAACCCGGTGCGGCGCAGCCCCAGGAAATCGATCTGCCGTTTCGTGACGAAGTCGTGGTAGCTCATGCCGCTGATCCGCTCCACCATCTCGGTGAGGAGGAGGAAGTTGGTCGCGCTCTGCTCCACCCGGGTGCCGGGCCGGAAGGAGAGCGGCCGGCCGGCGACCAGCGCGACCAGCTCGGAAAAGCTCCACCTGCGGTAGGGGCAGAAGCCTTCGGCCCCCCGGATGTCCGGCAGGCCGGCGGCGTGGCGCAGGAGCTGCCTGGCGGTGACGTTCCGCCACGTTTCCGGCAGGTCGGGCAGGTAGTTTCCGGCGGGCGCGTCGAGGTCGAGCGCGCCGTCCTCGAAGAGCTGCATCACCGCCACGGCGGCGAACGCCTGGGAGATGGGGCCGGCGGGCCACATCGTGTTGGCGGAGGCAAGGCGGCGCTGCTTTTCGTCGGAGAGCCCGTAGCCCACCACCCGGGGGATGTAGGGCGCCTGGACGATGGCGAGCGTCAGGCCCGGGATGCCCTGCTCCTCCATAAAGCGCCAAACCATCTCGTCCACGGTCCGGCCCAGGTAAGACGTGTCGGCGCTGCCGCGCATCTTCATGGTCTCATGTTCGCGTGTATTCATCTGGTACCTGCCTTTCTGTTCTGCGCGGGATTGCCGTGCGGTCGTAATGTCCTTTCTGTAACTATTTTAGTTACACTTACCTTTTTTAGAATAGCAGGCCCGAAGGCGTTTGTCAAGGAATCTGCGAAAAAAATCTGCGGAGGACGAAAATGCGGCCCGGAGACTGCCTCCGGACCGCATTTTTTTATCATCTAAGCCGCCTGGCCGGGCGGGGCGCATTTCCGGCGGCCCCGGGCGGGGACCCGGCGGGCCAGCTTTCCCGCGCAGTGGGCCGCGAAGGCCCAGAGGCAGGCCATGGACAGGTAATCGGCAAAAAAGGAGAGGGGGGACTGCGCGTGATCGAAGAACACGAACCGGGCCTCCAGCAGCATATAGGAGAGCAGCCCGTGCCGGGCGAAGGCGGCCGCGCCGTACAGCGCGGTCAGCGCCGCCCCCAGGCGGGCAACCAGGCGGAGCGGCCCTTCCGAAACGCGGGCGGGGAGCATCCGCCGAGCCATGCCCAGCACAAGGTCCCAATGCAGCCCCACGTGCAGCGACATCAGGACAAAGCCCCAGTAGGCCCCCAGCAGGTGCAGCATTCTTGCGGGGGCGGCGTACCCGGCGATCCCGAGGAAACGAAACGCGTACCGGGAGAGCAATACGCCGCTCGCCATCTGGACGAGCATCGAGAGCAGGACCAGCAGATTGACCGCCGTCTGCAAAACGCGCAAGGAGGTGTACCGCCCCCTGCGCAGGCCCGCGTACCATCTCCGGTTGAGCAGGCTGTGAAGGAGGAACAGCAGAAACATGCCCGCCCCGATCCACTCGTGTGCGGCCCGCCCGGTCAGATGGAAGGCCATCAACGGGAACAGGAGGGCCGTCATCAGGAGGTCGACGGCCATTTTGATCATTTGGCGCAGCTTCAAGGGCGTCCCTCCCCCCGGTGACCGGCCGTTACGCCAGCCCACCGTACTGGGCGTCGTCCACCGGCTCCAGCCATTCGTTTTCCGTTTGCTCCCCGGGGACCTCCACCGCGAGGTGCGAAAACCAGCTGTCCTTCGCCGCGCCGTGCCAGTGCTTGACCCCGGCGGGGATGTTCACCACATCGCCCGCGCGGAGCTCCCGGGCGGACTTTCCCCACTCCTGGTACCAGCCGCGCCCGCCGGTGCAGAGCAGGATCTGCCCGCCCCCCGCCTTTGCCCGGTGGATGTGCCAGTTGTTGCGGCAGCCCGGCTCAAAGGTGACGCTGGCGATCCCCACCCCCTCGGTGGAGAGCATGCGGAGATAGGACTTCCCGGTGAAATACCGGGCGTAGGCGTCGTTTTCCTCCCCCAGCGGGAAGATCGCGCCGCTGCTGAAATCATTCATACGGAAGACTCCTTTGCAGATCTGTTTTCAGCCCGTGAAGCGTGCTCCATGACGGGCGTTTTCCCGGCCCGGCCGGGCCCTTCAGTCCTTCCAGACCTCCTTCGCCATCCGGAAGGCGGCCCAGGCCCTCGGCCACCCGCAGTAGAAGGCGAGATGGGTGAGCGCCTCGGCGATTTCCGCTCTGGTGATCCCATTTTTCTTCGCCGCGTCCAGATGGTATGCAAACGAAGAATCGATTGTCCCGCCCGCCATCAGCGCCGTCACGGTGATGAGGCTGCGGTCGCGCGGGGAAAGTTGCTCCTCCCGCGCCCACACCTCGCCGAACAGTACGTCGTCGTTGAGCGCGGCGAATTGGGGGGCGAAATCGCCCAGGGCGTCCCGGCCCGCTGTCTGTTTCATAACCGGCCTCCTTATCAAATCAGGGTTTTATCGTGCCTTTTCAGGCCAGTCCGAGCCCGTCCAGCCATTCGGCCACGGCGGCGCCGGGGTCCGCGGCGGCGGAGCTGCCGAGGGAGAGCCCCTCCGCGACGCTGGCGTCCGGTTCCATCGACTGGATGGCGCCGATCGTCCCGGAGAACCCGCTTCCGCCGCTGGTGACAAAGGGCGCGACGGTCTTTCCGGAGAGGTCGTAGCCGTCGAGGAAGGTATAGAGGATCATCGGCATGTCTCCCCACCAGTTGGGATAGCCGAGGTAGATTACATCGTACCCGCTGAGGTCGACGCTGCCGGAGATGGTGGGACGCGCGCCGGCGCGCTGTTCCTCCTGCGCGACGTCGAGCAGGGCGTTATAATCGTCGGTGTAGGGGGTCAGAGGGACCAGCTCGAACAGGTCTGCGCCGGTTTGGGACTGGATTTCGTTGGCCACCGATTCGGTGTTCCCCGACCAGGAAAAGTAGACCACCAGGGATTTCATCCTTTCATCCTCCTTGTTTTCTTCCGCCGCAGCGGTGCTTTCAGATGTTTCCTCCCCGCCCTGCGGGTCCTCCGCCGCGCCCGGGGCCCCGCTTTCCGCCGCGACGGACTCGGGGCCGGAAGGTTCCAAGGAGGCGGCGGGCGCTTCGGCCTGCGGCTGGGAGAGGGCCGCCGGGTCCTCCCCGGCGGCCGCTCCGCCCCCACAGGCGGCGAGAGCGAAGGTCATGGTACAGGCCGCCAGGACGGCAAACCATTTTTTCATGTTGCATGACTCCTTTCTGAATCCCGGGCATCCGGTCAGACCGGCTGCCCGGCGCTATCCGTGTTGTTTTGCTGCCTGCTGGATCTTGTAGCGCAGGTAGTCCAGCCGGTCGAGCTGCTTTTGCTTAAAGTGGAGCTCGTCCATGGCGCAGTCGCGGAGCCGGTTGAGCATCCGCATCCGCTCCTGCTCGGTGTCCCGGCCGGAGAGCAGCAGCCGCATGTAGGTCTCCACCTCCCCGTTGCTGAAGCCCACGTCGTGCAGCGTCATGATCATGCTCAGCCGTTCGAGGTCCCGGCTGTCATACTGCCAGGCGCCCATGACCCTTTTGACCTCGCCGCACAGTCCCCAGCTTTCGTATTCCCGCAGCACCTCAATCGGGATGCGGTAGCGTTCGCTCGCTTCGTTGATCGTCATTCTGCCACCTCTTCACAGCGCTCATCCAAATAAGAAAGGCGCTCCCTTTCGGGAACACCTTCATTGTAATTGCTCACGCGTGAAATGTCTAATACTTATCTTTTATCGCTAGAAATGCTGGAAAGGTATTTCCGGGCGTAGTCGATGAACGCGGCCGTCGCGGGCGCGAACACCTGGTCCTTTTTCCACGCCAGCACCGTGTTGGTTTCCAGCGCGGGGGCGAGGGGGATGAAACGGAGGTTTTGATAGGTGCAGTTGAGCCGAATGCACAGGACGACGCCCATGCCGCTCTCCGCCAGCATCGCCTCGTTATACAGCAGGTTCCCGGTCGCCACGATGTTGATCCGGTCGTAGAGCGGCCCAAACCATTTCCCGAAGGTGCTCTGGACAAAATCCCCCGCCGACGTGATCAGCGGCACGCCCGCCAGGTCCTCCGGGCGGACCGCTTCCCGCTCCGCCAGTTCGGAGCCCGTCCGCACCAATACGCCCCAAATCTCGTTGAGCGGCATGGGGACAAAGTCGTATTTGCGGATATCGACCGGCTCGGTCATCACGCCCAGGTCCAGCAGGCCCCGCTCGATCGAGTCGCGGATGTTGTCGGCGTTGCCGCTGTAAATCTGGTACCGGACGAGCGGGTGCTCCTGCCGGAAGGAACCCATCATGCGGGAAAAGACGCTGGTGCTGAGGAATTCCCCGCTGCCGATGGCGATCTCGCCGGCGAGCTCCTCCGCCTTGTGCCGGAAGTCCCTTTTCGTCTTGTCCGCCAGGGCGACCAGTTCCTGCGCCCTGCGCTTGAGCAGCATGCCGGCCTCCGTCAGGATGATGTTGTGGTTGCTCCGGACAAAGAGCTTGACCCCGAGCTCCTCCTCCAGCTGCATGATCTGGCGGGACAGGGTGGGCTGTGTCACATGGAGCATCTGCGCGGCCCTGGTGATGTTTTCCTCCCGGGCGATGGCCAGGAAGTAGTTCAAAACGCGAAGTTCCACCGCTCTCACCTCCTGCCCCCATGATAGCATACTTTGAAAGCGCCTCCAAGGGGGCGGGGAGGGGAAAACGGGAAGCGCCGACGCTGCAATAACGGCTCGGCGGTAAAAACAGGGGGGATTCCTCATGCGGCGGTACGGGCGGGCTTTACCCGCCGGCGTCTGTGTGATATGATGATTTTACAAATTCTGTATCATCGCCGTGAAAAGAGGTGAGCGGTCAAATGGAAAGAACCGAGCTGTTGCGCTATTTGGATTTCGCCCGCGAGCATGGCGGTCTGCTCGCGGTAACCGGGACCTCCGAACGGGTCTCCAAAATCCATGTGGACGGTTATCAGGCGGGAAAGCTGCGGGGAAGGTTTGCCGGTTCCGGCCGGGAGATGTCCTACCGGTTTGAAAATATCCGCTCCTGTCATTTTGCATCCCCGCAGGAACAGCGGCGGTTCGAGGAGTACCGGACCTGCCTTGACGCGTATGGCGCCGGGATGGAAGAGGTCGAGCGTCTTTTCACGCACTATCAGGAGTATTATAAACAGATTGTCTCGCAACGGAAAGAACAGCCGCACGAGGAGGCGTCTGGAGAACCCAAAACGGATCTGAAAAAACTGGCGGCGGACCGGCTGGAGACCATTTTTCATCAGGCCTACCTCCAGCCGGAGAGCCTGCTGACGCATTACCTCCTTGCAACGCCCGCGGACCCGCCTGAAACGGCAAAGGAGCAGCCGATCCTATTGCTCAGCCGTTCCAACTTTTCGCAGAAGCAGGCGATCGAGAAGGCGCTGTCCGAACGGATCTCCGTCATTGAAGGGCCCCCGGGGACCGGCAAGACGACGACGATTCTGAGCATCCTGGCGAATCTGGTAATCAGCGGAAAGCGCGTCGTCGTTGTTTCAAAAAACAACTCCGCGATCGAAAACATCAAGGAGGAGCTGGACGGCCTGCGATTGCCCCCCTTCTATCTCCGCTTGGGGAACCAGCAGATCATGCGGGAGCTGGATCACACCCTCAGGTCGGGCGTGCAGGAAACGCTTGACGGCGCGTTGGGAATCCCGGAGCGCGCGCCCGACGAAGAAACGCTGCATTCGCTTTATAAGCGGCTGAAGGCGATGGAAGCGGACATCAACCGTCTGGTTGAAATGAAAAACAGGCTGCAGGAAGATGAGAATGCGCTGCGGCATATGGAAAAACGGAGAGAGGCGTTCCGGGAGGAGCCCGTATTTCGAAACATCGACAGGTTTCAGAACCGCGGCCTTGAAAGCATGCGCCGCGAGATCGACCGCATCGCCCACGCCCTGCAAAGGCTGGACTATACCGGCCGCTATTCCATTTGGGACCGCATCAAAAACAGCTTTATCTGGAGGCTGGATGTCGACAGCTTCAAATCCGAGGGACTATTGCTGCAATTCCGGCTGGAATCCATTTACTTGCAGCGTGAGATTGAGCAGCTGTCCGCGGAATTGGAGCGTGCCGGGCTCCGGGAGAAGCAGCGCGAGCTGGCCGAGCTGTACGACCGCCGTTATATCAACGTCTCCACACAGGCGCTGGCGCAGTTTTTGCGGGCGTTTTACACAGATCCCGAACGGCGGAAGGCGGCGGAGGTGATGCAGCGCCAGGAAGGGAACCTGTATAGAGGCTGCAAGCAGGCAGTCCGGGCGTTCTATCCGGTGATATTGACCACGGCGGACGCCCTTGTTTACAATTTCAGCGATATGCTGAAGGGCGCGGACAAAATTGACTGCGTCATCATGGACGAGGCGTCGCAATGCGATTTGATCACCGGGCTTCCCGTTCTCCATCTGGCGGAGCGCTGCATCATTGTCGGGGACCAGAAGCAGTTGAGCGCGATCATCGACGGGGCCTCCGGCGCCCTGCCGGCCGTGAAAGAACCGTATGACTACTTCCGGGAGAACCTTTTGAGCTCCGTGCAAAAGGTTTGGTCCCTGGAGCCGACCCTCCTGCGGGAGCACTACCGGTGCGACTATATGATCATCAACTACTGCAACAAATTTTACTACAACGGGGAACTGATCATCTATACCGAGGCCCATCAGAACGCGATGCAGATGGTGACGGTGGACCAGGGCAAGTATGCGCAGCCGGACAGATCGGGAAGTTCTTTCTGCAATGAAAGGGAGATCCGGGCAATTGAAGAATTGACCGGCCCGGCGCTGGAAAAGACGTATGTCATAACGCCGTTCAAGGCGCAGGGCGAACATTTGAGAAGCCACTTCCACTGCGGGAAAGACGTGTGCGGTACGATCCACACCTTCCAGGGAAGGGGGCAGGATACCGTATTCTTTTCCACCGTGCTCAACGATCTGCCCTTTGCCAACAACCACCTGTCCGGAGAGCACTGCCTGTTCAAGAAAGAACTGCTCAATGTCGCCGTTTCACGGGCGAGAAAGCGGTTCGTCATGGTGGCGGACGCGCCTTTCCTGCACCGCAAAAGCGAGGAAATGCGCGATCTGATCGATTATATCAACAGCTACGGGCAAAGAATCCCGGACAAGACGGTCTGCCTGTTTGACGGTTTGTACCGAAAGATGCGCGCCTACACGCCGCACGACAATTTAGACAACATTTTTGAGGAAACCGTCTACCGGCATATCGATACATATATCAGCAGACATCCTCAGATGTACTGCCGGGTGAAGCTCCCCCTGGCAAACCTGATAACCGATCAGGCATATTTGGATCAGGACCCCGCCATGCGTGCTTTTGTCCTGCACCACAACACGCACGTGGATTTCACCCTTTGCAACGCGATCGATAATCCCGTCCTGGCCATAGAGCTGGACGGGCGCTTCCACAATACCCCCGAGCAGAGAACGAGGGATGAAAAAAAGGATGCGGCGATCCGGCATATGCGGATCCCGCTCTGGCGCTTGTCCTCAAAGGCCGCGTTGACCGCGGGCGAGTTTGAGCGGCAGATCGATACCCTGCTGAATCAAAGCGTTCTTACCTGAGGAATTTTTATCCGGGCGGCCGTTCGTGCGGGAGCCCCGGGGACCGGCTTTGCGGGCCGGTCTCCGGGGCTCCTGTTCTGTCCGCCGGCGCCACCTATAAGGCGTTGCGGAGCGTCTGCAAAAACTTCTCCGCGGCCTTGGAAAGCACCTGATACCGTTTCCAGATGATGGACGCCCCGGACTCCAGCCCGGGGCTGAGCGGACGAAAGCAGAGACCGCTTTCCCCCGACGTATTGATCAGCTTATCCAGGCAAAGCGCGTACCCCAGCCCCTCGTCCACCAGGAGGGAGGCGTTGAAGACGAGGTTGTAGGTTGCCGCCACGTTCCATTCGGCGATATCCCGCTTCATCCAGCCGGTGAGCGGCCAGTCGTCGCTTTTCTGGCTGGAAATGATGAGCGGCTGATCCCACAGATCCTCCGGGACGACGGCCTCCTTGGCCGCGAGCGGGGCGTCCCTGCGCATCAGAACGCCCCACATGTCCTTCGCGGGGAGCTCCAGGGACTGGTACTTTCCCGAATCGACGGCCCCAAAGACCAGCCCGAAATCGATGAGGCCCTTGTCGAGCTGTTCCAGCACGTAAACGGCGTTGCCGCTGGAGATGTGGTAATGGATTTCCGGGCAGGTTTCCCGGAGGCTTCGCGCCGCCCGCGCGATCATCCGGACGATATCGGTTTCCCCGGTCCCGATGTGGATGTCCCCGGCCACCACCCCGTCCGAAAGCGACAGCTCGCTTTCGGTTTTTTTCACCAGGTCCAAAATCTCTTCCGCGCGTTTGCGCAGGATCATCCCCTCCTCGGTCAGGGTGATCCTGCGGGAGCCCGGCGTCCCCCGGATCATCAGCCGCTTTCCCAACTCCTCCTCCAGATTCTTCAGCTGGATGGAAAGGGTCGGCTGCGAAAGGTGCAGCGACTCCGCCGCCGCGGAGATGCTCTGTTCCCTTGCCACCGCGAGAAAATACTGTAAGACTCTCAGCTCCATCATGCGCCCCCCTTATGCCACCAGTATAAAAGACATTTAAATAGTTTTCAACTATAGTTATATATTTAACATAAGTATTTGCTATCGTTTCTTCCCCGGCCTATAATGAAACCAGAACAGCCGCCGGAGGGAAGATGCAGATGACGACGGAACGCGACACGCCGCGGGAGGAATTGGTCCGGAACCTCATGGACGCCGGCTGCGGCCCGGACTTGATCGCAAGGTTTCTGGACTGCCTGAGGGAAGGCGGCAGGAAGGACCAGCTCAAGATGCTTTCCGGGCACCGGGACGCGCTGCTCGACCGGATCCACCGGGACGAAAGGCGGATCGACTGCCTGGATTACCTGATTTACCGGATCGAACGAGACCTCATTTCAATACCGCCCGGATTGGGCAGGGAGGAACCGACATGAAACAGATCAGCAACCGGACCTTTGACCAGGAGCGGGCGCTCTACGGCAGCAGGGAGCTGCTCGTGAAGGACTGCGCCTTTGACGGCCCCGCCGACGGGGAGAGCGCGTTCAAGGAGTCTTCCGAAATCCGGGCGGAGCATTGCTTTTTCAACCTGCGTTACCCGTTCTGGCACGTCCGCGGGCTGCAAATAACGGACTCGGAGATGACCGGGCTCTGCCGCGCGGCGCTCTGGTATTCCGACGGCATCGAGATTTCCGGGACGAAGCTGCACGGGATCAAGGCCCTGCGGGAATGCAGCCGGGCCGTCCTGCGTGGCTGCGACATCGTCTCGCCCGAGTTCGGCTGGTCGGCCAGGGGCGTCCGGATGGAGGACTGCGCCGCCGAGGGCGAATACTTCATAATGCGCGCCGAGGACCTGTATTTATCCGGCGTGCGCTTCAAGGGAAAATACTCCTTCCAGTACGTGCAAAACGCCGTCCTGGAAAACTGCGTGCTCGATACGAAGGATGCCTTCTGGCACGCCCGGAATGTTACGGTAAAGGACAGCGTGGTCAAGGGCGAATACCTTGCGTGGTACTCGGACGGCCTCACCCTCATAAACTGCAAGATCATCGGGACCCAGCCGCTTTGCTACTGCAAAAACCTCAAGCTCGTCGACTGCGAGATGACCGGCACGGATCTCGCCTTCGAGAAATCCGATGTGGACGCCACAATCACCACGCCGGTCGCCAGCATCAAAAATCCGCGGTCCGGGCGCATCCTGGCGCCCGCCGTGGGGGAGATCATCCTGGACGACGAAGCGGCCAAGGGGCAGGTCGTGACAAAACGGCCGGCTGGCGGGGAGGCGCGGGCGTGCTGTGCGTAAAGGCCCCGGTGCCTTGAAACGAATTGGAACCTGCCCGGCGCGGCAAGCCCGCCGGGCCCGGAGAAAGGGGGCGCCCCGATTGAAGCGGGAATTTTTATTGATTTTGGCCCTGCTGCTCGCCTTGAATCTCGCGGCCTGCGGCGGGAACGCGGGGCGGGCGCCCGGGGAAGGCCTTTCCGATCAACCGTCCCACGCGGAGGTGGCCCCGGCCGCTTCCACGGGAGCGGATCTGCCGGAGGAGGACGCCGCTGCCCCAGCGGCGGAGCCGGACGGGCGCGCCCTGCGGGTCACGGTCGGCGGGCAGACCTTTTTGGCGCGGCTCTACGACAGCGGGGCCGCGCGGGCGCTGGCGGAACGCCTGCCTCTGACGCTCGAAATGAGCGAAATGAACGGAAACGAAAAATACTGCTATCTCGACGACGGCCTCCCCACCGATTCCCGGGTCCCCTCCCAAATCCGCGCGGGAGATCTGATGCTGTACGGCGCCGACTGCCTGGTGCTGTTCTATGAGAGCTTCTCCACCACGTACCGCTATACGCCGCTCGGGCGGGTCGAGGACGCGCCGGGCCTTGCGGACGCACTCGGCAGCGGCGGCGTGGCGGTGTCGTTCGCGCTCGAAAGCGCGGCTGGTCCCGCGCCGGGGAAAGAGGAAGCCGACCGGACAAAGGAGGCGGAAACGATGCGGATAAGCGTAACGGCAAGCGGGAACACGGTGCTGTTTGAACTCAACGACAGCCGGGCGGCGAAAGCGCTCTATGCACAGCTCCCCCTGACGGCGGAGATCGAGGACTTCAGCACCAACGAGAAGGTCTTTTACCCGCCGGACAAGCTGGACACTGCGGAAACGCCCCTGGCGGACGCCGGGAAAGGCACGCTGGCCTACTACGCGCCCTGGGGGGACGTGGTGATGTTCTACGATCGCTTCGGCAGCGGCGGCGGCCTTTATGCGCTGGGGCAGGCGGTCTCCGGGGAGGACCTGATCGAGACGTTTTCGGGGACCGCCGAGATCACGGCGGTGGAATAGGATGCGCGGCCATGGAGCGGATTTGCGCCGGCGCGGGCAATAAAAGAAATCCGAACCCATTGGGTTCGGATTTCTTACTTTTGGTGCGGGTAACAGGACTTGAACATGATTTTCGCGTGTTCACATGTGTAAGTCGATTGCATAAAACCGCATTATAAGCCAATCTGCGGCACGGTCAATTCCGCTTTTTGTAATCTATTTACAGCTAATAACGCCTGAATAAACACCAAATAAACACCAAATTACAGCAGTTACATCACTTGTATTTTAATGATGCATTTAACACATTCTGCTAGGCCCACCGGTGCGAGCAGATCGCGCGCATCTGTCCGGGCGTCGGGTTGCTCCTTCCGCACTCGTACCGCGAAAGGTCCGGGACCGTTATGCCGGTCGCCCTCGCCATCTGCGGCTGCGTTTCGGCCCCTCGGGCTTTTCTCAGGTTGTTCATGGGTTGTCGTCCCCTTCCAGGCGTGATCCATCGTGGGTTACTCATAATTCTCCGCGCGGTATCCTGTATCCGTTTGACGCGCTGCGCGTGCGCTTCGGGTGATGTGTCAGCTGGAGGTTTGCAGATTACGACTGCGCAACCCTGTTTACCCCAATTGTCATAAGTGATTTTTCGGTAAATGTCGTCCGGGTTGATCGTTCCGATTGTGCGATCTTTCGCAAACTCTACTCGATCCACCATCACCGTGCCATGTCGTCCAGCATCAAACGGCATTTTCTCCCCGTCCTTTGCACGGATAACGCCAACTGGGCCAAACCAACGTTCCTGAATGTAATCGACCTCGACCATGTCGCGCCTTCTTGCATCGAACAGCATACAATCACCTCGCTATCTACTATGAATTTTATAGATTGTGCTATGACGATTATCCGCCCCTCGAAAGGCAAAGGCAACAGGTAAAGAATGGAATAGAGAAGGCGGCCCGCCGTCGAAGTTTACACCATGCGAATCTCTATCCGACAAGTCAGGACACGGGTACCCCCAGCGCCCAGGCGAGGCTTTCAATCACGTCCGAGGTCGGGTTGGCGGTGCCGCACTCGACCGCACTGATCGTGCGCACGCACACCCCCGAAGCAAAGGCAAGCCGTTCCTGCGACCATCCCAATTCTAATCTGCTCATTCTGACATTCACTCCTATTGTCGTCGATAACATGACGCGTTCCCTTTCTGCGGGCCGCCGTGTCTGCTATTATAATATGTCTTATGGAAAAGCCACCCACTATGACAGAAAAAAGAGAGCGCTTGACAAAGCAATTATTGTGTGATACTATAAATAAGTATTCTTACTGCTCAATGATCTCACATATTTTTGTAAGTCATTTCGTTGATGATTTACAAAAGTATGTGATTTTTTATTGCTGTCGGACGGATATAAATACTTTCTATAGGAGGTACCTTATGAATAACGGTACTGTAAAATGGTTTAACTCTGATAAAGGCTTCGGCTTTATCTCCAATGACGACGGAAGCGACGATGTTTTTGTGCATTTCTCTGCGATCGTCTCTAATGGCTTCAAGTCTTTGACGGAAGGCCAAAAGGTAACTTTCGACACCGAACGGGACCCGAAGAATAGCAGCAAGTTCCGCGCTGTCAACGTTTGCGTTGCCTAAACCGAACTTTTGGAGCCCACTTTTTGTGGGCTCCTTTTTCTTTGAGCCTTTCTGCGCCGCCGCCGATTTGTTCCCGAAAAGAAAAGCCTCCCCGAAGGGCGGCTATACTTGGGAGGTTTCTTCTGTACGGTCCGAGTTTCGAGATGATTCAAGCAGCCTTACTAACGCTCCCTCGGCACAGTCCATAAACAAACACTGCAAATGTGGAGGCAAACGATCTAACATAGGTTGCAAGCGCGTTAGGTCGCATTTCGGGATCAGTTCAATGGTTTCATCGGGTTGTACCAAATCCTCGATTTGAAGGCCGAAGGCGGCGGCAATGCAGTCTATTGTCACAAAAGTCGGATTTCCAAAACCACATTCCAATTTACTGAGAAGACGGAGGCTTATGCCTACATTTTCCGCAAAGACTTCTTGGTTTAATCCGGATAATAGCCGGCGCGCTTTGATCTTTTGTCCAAGGTCTTTAACTGTCATTGACAAATCCCCTTTCGATCGAGCTTTTCGACCATATAATGAAAATTATAGGAGATATTGTCACTAATTAGAATGTAATTCGGTTCTGGAAGCTAAATATGTTACCATATGGCATCGTGTTGCTTGTATTCATATATGCCAAACGACCACGCGGGCCTACCAGTTCCCCTGGCAGGCCCGCTCTCTCTATACCTTCGCCACCTGCTGCGCGGCAAGCTGCGTCTTGAAATCCTCGTACTGCCCCTGCGCCCGGTCGGACTCGTCCAGCGCGTCCTCGACGTCCCCGTTGGTCTTGTGCCCCGTCACGGCCTTTGCCGTCACCGTAGCCAGCTTGCAGGTAGCAAACATCATTTCCATCGACAGGCGGCTTTCCTCCGCCCTGCGCGCCGCCCGGGCCTCTGTCCGCTTCCTGCTTTGCCCGTTGCGCGTCTCGATGATTGCCACAAGGACGACTGCCGCCGCAGACAGTAGCGACGACGCCAACGAGATCAAGGTTTGTGTGTCCATCCCTATACCCCCAATATCATCCTGATCTTTTCGATTGCCTCCCCGGTTGCGTCGTGAGCGGCTTGCAAGGCCGAGTAAGCGGCCTTCAGCTCTTCTGTCGGAATTCTTACCGCCTCTTCCTCCGGGGCCTCTGCGGGCTTGTCCTTCGCCGTGTACGTCACCCCCACGGCCTTGCACAATCCC
This sequence comes from Anaerotruncus sp., assembly GCF_057433415.1. Classification (NCBI taxonomy): domain Bacteria; kingdom Bacillati; phylum Bacillota; class Clostridia; order Eubacteriales; family Oscillospiraceae; genus Anaerotruncus; species Anaerotruncus sp. The sequence continues at coordinate 29,474 of NZ_DBMDHH010000037.1, forward strand.
CGCGCGACCGCCTCGGCATACTGGTCAAAGTACCGGTCAAAGCGGCCGTTGTCGTCCGCGTTCGTGATGAACCCCAGCTCCAGCAGCGCCGAAGCCATTGTCGTGTAGACGTTCACCCCGAAGTTCTCATAGTTCTGCGGGGTGCCCTTCTGCACGCCCCGGTCCTGCGTCGGCACGACGGCAAGCAGCTCGTCAAGGATGTCCTGCGCCTTGCGCACCGTGGGGGCGTTCGCCCTGCTGTGCACCCACAGGCTGATGCCGTGAGCGGCGGGGCCCGCCGCGTCCCGGTGGAGGGAGAGGTAGTAGGCGCATCCCGCCGTATTCGCCATCTGGCACCGTTCCGAGATCGAGGGAATCGTCTCGTCGTCCGTCCGGGTCATGACCACGCCGACGCCCTGCGCTTCGAGCAGGGGCTTCACGGCCAGCGCGAGCCGCAGCACGTCGTCCTTTTCGTACCGTTTCCCGAGCAGCGCTCCGGGATCTGTCCCTCCGTGGCCGGGGTCCAGGCAAATCTTTACCATCCGCCTACCTCCCCGTGTTCGGGATGTCCTTGTGCGGCGTCTCGTAGGTCATGGCCCTCACGCTGTCGTTCACGCCTGCGGTGGTCGGGTCGGTCAGGGCATTGAACACGCTGACGAGCACGGAAACCACCACAACGGGATTCTGCACCGCGCGCAGGAGCACCTCACCGATCGACGCCC
>NZ_DBMDHH010000104.1:0-794 GCF_057433415.1 Anaerotruncus sp.
TTACGGCTCGATGATGTTGAAGGGGGTGGCTCCGGTGATCGGGAACTGGTTCATATTCTCCATCATCAGCGTCAGCAGCTCTGCGCTGCCCTCGACCTTGACGGCCTTTGCAACCGTTTCCTGATTGTTGGTCAGGATCGCAAACAGCGCATTCTTCGGGCAGGTAATAGACACGTCCGCATCATCAGACAATGTATCCGCATAGACCAGCAGCACACCATTCTTCACGCGGAGCATGTGCTGTTCGCCCACGTCAGGCAGGATCACGTTCATGGTGAAGTCGCGGTCAGCCAGCGCCTGCTTGTCCATGACAATGGCCATATAGTCAAACAGCATGGGCGCGGAGAGGGCCTTGACCATGTCGCCGGTAGATTTGGTGGAAGCGGTGAGATTGGCGTTTCCATGGCGCAGCTCCTGCGCGGCGGTAAGATATTCGTTGCGCCACGGACCGGACTCCGCCTGATACCCCAGCTGCTCCAGTGCATCGGCGCACAGAAGCCGCGCGTCGGTGTTCGTCGGGTCGGCAAAGACGATGGTGTTTGTGACCTCGGCGACCCACTGATATTCACCCTTGTCAAAATCCGCCTTTGCCATTTGCAGGACATTGTCAACATCCCCCAGGTACTCCACCCATTTTTTTGCGCTGTCGCTTGGCATGAGGGGGTTCAGGTTGACAGGGTTGCTGTCATACCAGCCCATGAACTTCTGGTAGACCGCCTTGGCGTTGTGGGCGACCGTCCCGTAGTACTGGCGGGTGTACCAGATTTTATTGAGCGCCTCCGGCAGCTCGATCA
>NZ_DBMDHH010000104.1:804-2138 GCF_057433415.1 Anaerotruncus sp.
CCTGATTGATATAGGTCAGAGTCTGGTCGTTGATGAACTTATACACGGCAGCCGTGTTGACCATGTAGTCGTTCACCACGTTGTTTCCCCAGTGCGGCCAGTTGTGGGACTGGAAGGTGACCTCCGCTTCCTTGCCGTAAAGGGAAATGGCCTCGGTGATATAGCTTGCCCATGCCGCGCCGTCGCGCACCTCCGCGCCGCGCAGCGTGTAGAGATTGTGGAGCGTGCCGGTGCAGTTTTCCGCCATCCAAAGCGCCTTGTACTGGGGCAGCCACGTGTTCATTTCGGCGGGCGCTTCCGTACCCGGCGTGAGCTGGAACTCCAGCTCCACACCGTCGATCGTCAGCTTTTCGCCGGACTGCGTGATTTCATAGCTGGGCGTCATGAACGAGACCGTTCCGGTGGACTGTCCCATGCCGATGCCCTGCGCCAGCTTGCCGGTCACGCCGGGGGTCAGAAGGACGCCATACTGATAATTGCTGCGGCGGCCCATACCCTTACCGGCGTAGACATTTTCCTTCACGGAGTGCTCCGTGAAGCCCACAGGCGTGATCACGGGGATCTTGCCGCTGGCGAGCTGATCTTCAATAGAAAGTGTCTCGTCTGCCTTATCCTCTTTCGCCATCACGCCGGCGATGCCGCCAAAATGGTCGACGTGGGAATGAGAGATGATGACGGCCTTGACCGGGAATTTACCAAGATTCTTTTCGATCAGCTGCATGGCAGCCTGACTGCACTCCACGCTCATCAGCGTATCAAAGACGATCCAGCCGGTATCGCCCTTGACAACGGTGAGGTTTGCCATGTCATAGCCGCGGACCTGATAGATGCCATCCGTCACTTCAAAAAGGCCATAGGCATGGTTGTTCTTCGTGTTCTCCCAGAGGCTGGGATTTACGCTGTCAGGCGCTTTTTCATAATCGTCCAGGAATGCATAGGCTTTCTGACTCCAGAGGATCGTCCCATCCTCGTCCTTCAGTTCCAGTGTTTCCGGCGCGTCGATCAGTCCGCGGGTGGCGAATTCATATTCCTGCTTATCATCGAAGTCAAGTTCATCGTAGACGGCGGCATTTGCCTTTGCCGTAAAGTCTGTGGCGGGCTTGACATCGGCAGTCAGATCCAGGTCTGCCTTTTCCGCGCCCGGCTCTTTGCGCCCATCCTGCGCACAGCCGACGCAGGACAGCAATAGTACCAATGTAAGAAGCATTGCTGCAATACGTTTCATAGCCATTCTTTTCCATCTCCTTATTGTTCGCGGATAACAGGTGGCTGCCAGCTATCCAGTGCTGTCATATCCGGTACATAGATCCGCATGAACAGATGAAATTCCCCGT
>NZ_DBMDHH010000105.1:0-2115 GCF_057433415.1 Anaerotruncus sp.
TTGTCCAATAAACAGGACTTATAAGACTCGCCCCACAATTCGGAACTCCAGTTCCGGCGATGCTGGCTTCGGTGCATATGCCTTGTTGTAAGACACCATAACCGGCTGCATCCGCCGCACGCCGTCACTGCTGAGATATGCTTCCGGATCATCCGGTTCCTGTTCGGCATACGCCTTGATATAGCCTTGTCCATCGTAAATCATGACGCCAACTTCGCCGGTACGGAGTGTCTCACACCGCTGCACCCAGACGATCTGACCGTCATGATAGACAGGCTCCATGCTGTCGCCGGATACGCGAACCCCGAACTCTGCACCATCTGGGATGCTGCTCTCCGGAAAGCTGACCATTTCGAAGTTTCCCTCGTCAAGAAACGCGCCTGTACCAGCGGATACCGGCAGGTCGCTGACCGGCATATCCAGATAGCGGATCTCCAGCACTGGCGGTACCTCCCGATACTTCCCGGATGCAATCAGATCCTCCCGATACTCTTTCACTTTTCGACGCCCCTCTGCGTTCAGCAGGGGGCGTTTTGTATTGCTCACAAAATAATCAAAGCCATCCTCCAGATGCAGCGCAGCACAGACGGCCAGAAGCTGATACGCACTTGGAATCGATATGCCCTTTTCCCACTTGTTCACCGCAACGCGCCCAATGTCCACGCCATATCCCATCAAGATCTGACTGAGCTGCTCCGATAAGGTACAATAAGTTGCGCAAATTGAAAACCGCACAAAAGAAGACATAGCTTGCAGGCTCTGGTAGAATGAAGTTACCACACAAACATTCGAAAGGAGCAAGCAAACTATGTCCGAGAAAATTGTACAGCTGAATGAGGAAATTATCAAGGGGCAGCTCAAAGAATTAGTTCGAGGAAGTGTAGAAGAGACGCTGAACGAGCTGCTGGAAAAGGAGGCGGAGTCGCTGACGCAGGCGGCCCGCTACGAGCGCAGCGAGGCCCGCCAGGGCTACCGCAGCGGTCACTATGACCGCGGCCTCACCACGACCTCCGGCGACGTCACGCTCCACATGCCGCGGCTCAAGGGCGTGTCCTTCGAGACGGCCATCATCGAGCGGTATCGCCGCCGGGAGAGCAGCGTGGAGGAGGCGCTCATCGAGATGTACCTGGCGGGCGTTTCCGTGCGCCGGGTGGAGGACATCACGGAGGCACTGTGGGGCAGCAAGGTCTCGCCCGCCACCATCAGCGAACTGAACAAGAAAGCCTACGTTCACATCGAGGACTGGCGGAACCGCCCGTTGCAGGGCGGGCGCTATCCGTATGTTTATGTGGACGGCATCTACCTGCGCCGCAACTGGGGCGGAGAGTACGAAAATGTTGCTGTTTTGGTGGCGATCGCCGTGAATGAGGACGGTTTTCGTGAGGTTTTAGGCGCTGCCGAGGGCATGAAGGAGGACAAGGCCAGCTGGGTCAGCTTCTTCCAGTGGCTGCGCGGACGCGGCTTGGACGGCGTAAAGCTCGTCGTCGGTGACAAGTGCATGGGGATGCTGGAGGCCGTGGGCGAGGTGTTTCCGGACGCCAAATACCAGCGCTGCACGGTGCATTTCTATCGCAACGTTTTCTCTGTTGTGCCCAAATCCAAGGTCAAAATTGTGGCGAAAATGCTCAAGGCGATCCACGCCCAGGAGAGCAAAAAAGCGTCCCGCGAGAAGGCAAAGGCTGTTGTTGCCGAGCTGCGCGCCATGAAGCTGAAGGAAGCCGCCAAGAAGGTCGAGGACGGCATTGAGGAGACACTGACCTATTGCGATTTTCCCGGCGAGCATTGGACCCGTATCCGCACCAACAACGTGATCGAGCGGCTGAACCGGGAAATCCGCCGCAGGACCCGCGTAGTGGGGACATTCCCTGATGGCAACTCCGCCCTGATGCTGGTCTGCGCGAGACTCCGCCACGTGGCGGGCACCCAGTGGGGCAACAAGAAATACATGAACATGAAGCACTTGGAGGCGGTCATGGACGACGCCTCTATTGCCGGCTGACTTCAGGTCTGCCGGAGCCTGCAAACAATTTTGCGCATAAATCTTGACGGCACCCCCAAACGGTTCATAGGTCAGCAGTTTTTTCTTCCAAAGTGTTTCTGCATCAATGATCTGTT
>NZ_DBMDHH010000002.1:0-30633 GCF_057433415.1 Anaerotruncus sp.
CCCCCCCCCCCCCCCCCGAGGGGGTGTCTCCAAAACGTAAGAGAATCCGGGAGAGGGGGCGGCGCGCCATGCTGACGAGCTGCTTTCCTTCCGGCGGCGGGCCCTCTTCTCCCGGCGGGTGGATCGACGTGCCGCAGTTTACCTACACGGGACAAAGTGAAGTCATCGTCGAGGCGGGGATCGGATGGAAAATCCGGTTTCTGACCTCGGGGACCTTCACGCTGCTCAAACCCGACCGCATGATGATCGACGCCTTTCTCGTCGGCGGCGGAGGTGGTGGTGGCGGTGACCAATCCACCGGTGGATTGTCTGGCGGTGGAGGCGGCGGTGGCTTTACCGGAACATACTTTGCACAGGTAGAAAAAGGAATCCCATATGAAATTACCATCGGTGCAGGCGGAGCGGCAAAACAAGGCGGAGGAGTGACGACCGCCTTTGCGTACTATGCGGAAGGTGGGAAAGGCACCTCATCCTATATCGGCGGAAACGGCGGAAACAAAGGTGGAAACGGTTGTAATAGCAGCGGAGCAACAGGTCATATAGGGAATCCGGGCGCTTCCAATGGAACTCCCGGACAAGGTACGACTACCCGGGAATTTGGCGAAGCTGACGGCGAAGATTACGCCGGCGGTGGTGGCGGCGGCGGGTATGGTTATAATGGCAATTGGGCTGGCGGAAATGGCGGAGCGAATGGCGGCGACGGCGGGAGTACCCAAAATGGTTATGCCAACGGTTATCCCGGTTCGACTGTCACGGGCAAAGGCGGAAGGGGCGGAAACGGCTCTACATCTGGCAGTGCGCACGGCGGCGGTGGCGGCGGTGGCGGAAATTATGGCGGAGGTGGAGGCGGAGGCGGCCATTCTTGGACTTCCGGCCATGGCGACCAATATGCTAATGGCGGCGCGGGCGGTCAGGGCATCGTGATCATCCGCAACCACCGCGTGCAGGAGGTGGTTTGACATGCTGTCGACCAACTTCCCAACCGCGATTACGGGCGGCGTGAGCGGTTTCCCCAAGTTCGAGTACACCGGGCAGTTCCAGCTCATCGACGACGAGGGCGGCAACTGGCGCGTCAAGTTCCTGACGAGCGGCGTTTTCACCCTCCTTTCCCCCGATACGCTCAACATCGACGTGTTCCTCGTTGGGGGCGGCGGCGGTGGAGGAAGAAGTCTTGGCTACAGAATGGTTGAATCCAAACCGTACACTTATTCAGATGTGGGAGGCGGAGGCGGAGGCGGATTTACCGCAACGGAGAATACGATCGTTCAAAACAGCATCCCTTATGAAATCATTATTGGTGCGCACGGAATTGGCGGATCAAAGGCCGTCAGTTCAACGCCGGGCGGGAGTTCATCAGCTTTTAACTTTTCCGTGTCTGGGGGGTCTGCTGGAGGAACTACCCAAGCGGCCAGTGGTGGAAACGATGGCGGTAAAGGATGCAGTTATCTGGGAAATAATGATTCATATGCAAAGCATGAAGGACAAGGTGGGGCTTCTAACGGAAATCCCGGGCAAGGTACGACCACCCGCGAATTTGGCGAACCAACCGGCGAGGATTATGCGGGAGGCGGAGGAAGTGCAGGATATCGTGCGAACGGAGGAAACGGCGGCGCAAGTGGTGGAAAGGGCGGGACATCCGACAGTAAAGATGGGAAAAACGGCTCCCCGATAGAAGGGAAAGGGGGAAAGGGAGGAAAAGGAGAAGATGGAAACGGTGGTGGTGGCGGTGGAAACTATGGCGGTGGCGGTGGTGGCGCAGGCCCGGTTTTTGGCGCATCATGGGAACAAAACCTATATGGAACTGCTGGTGATGGCGGTCAAGGAATCGTGATCATCCGAAACCACCGAACCCCTGCGGCATAAAGGAGGAATGACCATGGATTATCAAAAGGACGCGGCGGCGGTCGTGAACTATATCGGCCGCCTGATCACGGCGGGGGCGGCGATGGCGCAGACCTATGCCTACCCGAAGGAAACGGCCCTGCCCGCGGCGGCGGGTATCTTCGCGGGGCAGTACCGCGAATGGAAACCGGGCGGGGACTACGCGGCGGGCGAGCCGGTGCGGTACAAGGGCGCGGCATATCAGGTGCAGCAGCCGGTTGCCGCCGCGCTGGAATCGCAGGCGCCGGACATGCCTGGCCTGCTCGCCCTCTACACGCCCTACCCGGCCCCCGACCGGAGCGGCCATTACCCGTACACCTACGGGATGCACGTCGAGGCGGGCATGATCGAGATCGACCCGTCGGGCGGACGGTACAGGGCGATATCCGGCATGGCGGCACAGCTCAACCCGCCCTCGGAGCTGCCCGCGATCTTTGAAGCCTACCCCTTCGAGGGATGACACATCAGCCGCCCGCGGCGGCGCAAAGGAAAGGAAGGTAACCAGATGACAAATACGATCAAGGGCTTTTTCGCGGCGGCGGCGTTTATCCTGTCGCTGCTGGGCGCGCTCGCGCCGTGGGTGGCGGTGATCCTCGTAGCGATGGTGCTCGATTACATCACCGGGATGTCCGCCGCGTGGGTGGCCGGGGAACTGTCCAGCAGGATTGGCGTCCGGGGGATCGTCAAAAAGCTGGGGTATCTGGTCATCATCGCGGTCGGGATGATCGCGGACTGGGCGATCCAGACGGGCGGGGAATACATAGGGTTTCAGACTAAAATGCAGGGGTTTTGTGCGCTGCTCATCATTATATGGCTCCTGATCAATGAGCTGCTTTCGATCCTCGAAAACCTCGGGAAGCTGGGCGTTCCTTATCCGGAATGGTTTATGAAAGTGCTGACCCACCTGAAAGAGACAGCGGAGCGGGAGGGGGAAACCCTCGATGGAGATTAGGGCGCGGGGGGTCGACGTATCCTCCAACAACTGCGGCGGGACTGGGAAGGTGGACTTTGCGGCAGTGAGGCGGGCGGGGTATACCTTCGCAATGATCCGCGTCGGGTACGGCGTGCAGGACCCGAAGAAGGGATTTTACCCCTACATCAGCAAATCCTTTGTGCCGCAGATGGAGGCCGCGGCCGCCGCGGGACTGGACGTGGGGGTCTACTGGTACTCCAAGGCGGCCGCGCCCGAGCAGGCCCGGACAGAGGCCCGCGCGCTGCTCGATGCGGTGAAGCCGTATCGTCTCTCCTATCCGGCGGCCTTTGACTTCGAGTGCGAGCAGTACATCCGCGGATGGCCGCCGGGAAAGCAGCTCGACGTGATCGACGGCTTTCTGGAGGAGATCGAGGCGGCGGGATATTACGGGACCCTATACATGTCGCAGTCGCCGCTGGACGACCTGCGGCGGTACGCTCCCGGCCGGGTGGACCGCTATGACTGCTGGGTCGCGCAGTACGCGCCCCGCTGCACCTATTCGGGGGCGTATGGCATGTGGCAGCATCATGGGGATTGGCCCGGCTACGTGGGCACGGTCGAGGGCGTCGCCGGGCCAATCGACCTAAACGACTGCTACCGGGAGTACCCGGAGATTATGCGGGCCGCCGGGAAAAACGGATACCCGAAACCGGACGCGCCCACAGCCCCGGAAACGCCCCCGGAGGTCCCGGACTATAAGCTCATGTACGAGGCCGCCGAAGCCCGCGCGGAGGCGGCGGAGGCCCGCGCCGCCCGCCTGGAAGCAACGATCGCGCAGGCGGCGGCTTTGCTCAAAACGGAGGTGTAACAGATGGCAAAAGACGATTGGCGTGACGGCGGAAACCGTATGATCCGCCCCGGACAGGGAAGCGGAGGTTCTTCTACCTCGTCCGGGAGCTCCAAGGGGGGCGGCAGCAGTTCTTCCGGCGGCGCATTCAAGGGCGGCGGCTCGTCCGGTTCCGGCTATGGCGGGGGTTCCTCTTCGTCCGGCGCCGGCCGGGGATGGAACCCGGGGGATATCGTGCACGAGGGGGGCAGGGATTATATCCGCTCCTCCACCGGCATGAAGGTGCCGCTCGACAGCGACGCGGGCCGTCGGGTGCAAAGCCAGTACGCGGGCGGGGGCGGCTCCTCCGGCGGAGGCTACAACCAGACGACAAAGGTTCTCAGCGACTATATCGGCCCGAACGGCGGGTATGGCGGTTACGGGCAGTATGACCCGAGTTCGGCGGTCGGCATGAAAGCGGCGGACTACCTGAACTCCAACTACACGCCCGGGAGCGCCTACACCTCCGACCCGTGGGGGGCCTCGGCGGTCGGAAGATTGAGAAACGGGATGCTCGTCGACCGGGATTACCTCGAAAAGCATCCCGATGTCGACGTCTATCCGCTGACCTACAAGGCCACCAACTATAAAAGCACGGTGGACGAGTTCGGGAACATCTACAACCACCTTGGCCAAAAATGGGGGACTGGCGGCATCTGGACCTACGACGAACTCCCCGATTACGCAAAGGCAAAGCAGGACTGGAACTTCGGCGTGTCGCCGGGGTACAGTTACCCGAAATCCGACGCCTACAACGACGCTTACAACTGGTACAACGGCACCTACGGCGTGGCCGCGGACGACGCGCACCCCCTTTCACAGGGGCAGAGGGCGGGCGGCGGCACCTACTGGGCGGCTGGCGGGACGGGCGTTGGAGGGCCGGAATACCGCCCCAATCAGCTTTATTATTCCGTACCGGACGGCTCGGGCGGATATGGGGCCGCGGGCGGAACGGCGGGCGGCGCGGCCTACGGCGGGAACTCGGCATACGCCGGCCTTTCGGCGCTCTCCGGAACGAAGATGATCCCGAATACGGGAATCTACAGCGGCGATTACGAGGACTATATGAGCGATGCGGAACGGGCCGCGCTGCGGGCCCAGCGCGAGGCGACGCGCCTTGCACAGCAGCAGTACGAGAACCAGATACCGGATATTCAGGAGCAGGCGGACGACGCCGCGCGGCAGGCGTATGTGAACATGCGGCTTGGACAGAACAATCTGCCCCAGCAGATGGCCGCGATGGGATACGGCGGCGGCCTGACCGAAAGTACCCTGCTTGGGCTCAACACAGATTATGAGAACACCCGATCGGGCGTGGTAAACAGCAGGGACGCGGCGATCCGCAGCCTGAGAAATCAAATGGCCGCCGCGGGCGCGCAGGGGGAGATGTCCGAAGCCCAGATTCAGGCGCAGTTCGCCCAGCAGCGGGCGGAACAGCTCCTTGCACAGCGGCAGTCAGAAATGGACTGGCAGCGGCAATTGCAGCTCTTGGCCTACCAGAATCAGCTTGATCTGGACAGCTACGAAAAGCAGCAGGCAATCAAAGCCAAGTATGATGGTGCGAGTGGTGGAACGTCGAAGCCGAGGCTCACTGCGGCGCAGGCGTATGACGCCTATGTCAGTAAAGGAATCCGGACACCGGAAACGGTATCCGCCTACGAATACTATTACGGGGCGATGCCAAATGCACCGGGCATCTCTTCAAGGTACATCAGCCAATCGGCCTTGGATAGCTGGACTCCTGAAGGAAAGGCTGCATACATTCGCCTGTTGGCAGATCGTGGACTATCGCAAACAGAAATCGCAAATATCATCAACGGGACAATGGGGTGGTAATATGCCGTATACCTTAGAGGACATCGATCGGATCGTAAAGAGTGGAGGGAAACACCACCAATACACCGCACAGGATATACAAGATATTTTGGACGGAAAAGCCAGCTTTTCCAACGACGGCGTATATCGCCGCCCTGATACCCCATCGAGAATTTCAGAAGTGAGGCCGCTGACGTTACCGACAGCGGCCTCAAGTCCTACTTCTTCTCAAAAACAGGTATCTACGAAAACGTTCCCGACGGCAATGCCCTTGCGGACAGATGTCGATTTGGATAAGGTGAAGGATACCGCCTCACGCGCAGCCCGATATATAAAGCCAGTGTCCCTGCCGACGGCGGGCCCGACGCTCCCGTCTGCGCTTTCGACCTTCCAGCCCGGACGGAATCACTTGACCATGCCCGACGTTACGCCGGCGCAGATACGGCCGTATGCAATGCCCCTGCGGACTGACGTAGATCAGAAGAGGGTACAGAACACGGTAAACCGTGTGACGGGGACGATCCCGGCGGCCTCCCTGCCTGCGGCTGACCGGGCAGCATTAGAACGGGCGGGGTTTGATTTCACAGCCGACGCGAACTTGACGCCTGCGCAGATCATCCGAAAATACAGCGTCCTTGCGGTGTTGCCGGGGATTTCCGCGGATACCCGCAGTGAGCTTGCGGCACAGGGCCGCCGCACGCTGTCCCAGTTTGCAAAGGAACAAAACCGCTGGTCTGTTTTCGACTACCTGAAACCCCGCCGCGGTGAAGCGACACCCGAGGAACAGCAGGCTGCCGCCGAGCTCGTCGAGCGGCTTTTCGGGCAGACGAAAGCGGGCGCGGGCATGACGGCCGCCGCAAACGCGATGAGCTTTGGGACGATCAAGAATTTCCCGCTCGGGGAGGACATTAAAGGCGTAAGCGGCCTGACCCGCCGGGAAACGGTGGAGCAGGCGGAAGCCATGCAGCCGGGCGCGGCCGCGGTGGGAAGCACGGCCGGAGAGATCGCGAAGATGCTTGCTACCGGAGGAATCATCGGCGACGCTGTACAGGGGATTCCCATTGTCCAGAAAGTGCCTGCACTGGGAAGAATCCTGTCTTCCGGTTTGACCTTCGGCGCGGTGTCCGGGCTCAACACGGCCGGCGCGGGCGGGACGCTTGGGGAAAGCCTGAAAAATGCGGGCATCGGGTTTGCCGGCGGCGCGGCTGGCGGCGCCGCTTCGGAGGCGGTCGGCGGACTGGTGGGCGCGGGTCTCTCTAAAATCGGCCTGCAAAATTCCATTCCCACCGCCGTAGTGGAACGCGGATTGCAGGGCGCGGGCTTCGCCGCGGGCAACACGGGCGCGACCTATTTCCTGCTTCCGGAGGACAGCCGCCCGACAAAAGAACAGATTGTACAGGATGCCGCGGTTGCGGGCCTGTATGCGTCCATTATGGGACTGATTGAGATTCCCGGAATGGTCCGCGCGGACCGCGCGCGGCTGGAACGCGGTATGCAGACGATGCGCGGGGATTTCGAGAAGTATTCCTACGCGCTGAACAGCGCGGCGAGCGACACCGAGCGGGTAGCCATGCTGGACAGCATCATCCAAAACAACAGGCGGCTTGGGGAAGCCCTGAAAAGCGGACGGTTTCTCGGCCAGCAGGAAACGGTGAATCAGATTTGTTCGGCGCTTGACCAGATGAACGGCGTGCTCGCAGAGATGAAAGCGGGCCTTTCCGTCACACCGCTGCTCCCGGCGGGAACGGCGGGTGGGGCCGCGCCTCCTTCGCCCGCCCCGATGCTTCCGACGGCGGGCGGCGCCGGTGCGCTTTTGCCGGGGGGCGCTTCCGTTTCCGAGCCGCCGCGGATGGAACCGACCCAGACCCCGGCGATCCCCCTGCCGCCCCCGGTACAGACCGGCGCGGCGGTGTGGCACGGCGCCGGGCAGGACCAGCCGGTAGATGTCACGGGCTATGCGGGAAGCTACGGCGGGAAACGGTATGTCACCATAGCGGGCAGCGAAACCGCAATCCCGCAGGACCAGGTTACATATCTGCCGACAGCGCAGGACGGACCGACGGCCGCGCCGCGCGTTCTGCCGACGGCGACGGGGACGCAGGCCAAACAGGTTTCCGGAGAAATTGTCTCAAAGCTGCGGAAAAGCATCCCGAGAATCCGGGAGATGCAGCCTGTGTTGACCATCACCGGAGAAGAGTTCCCGAAAAGCGAAAAAAAGCTGACGGAACAGGTCGGCGAGTTCTTCGATTCCTTGGGGAACAAGGTACACCGCGAAGGGTTCGGGGACGTAATTCTCGATGAAAGAGGCGTGAAAGACAGCATCGCACACGGGATAGGGCGGAGAAAGGCGGCGGCATTTGTCGCCGTACCGGACATCATAGAGCGCGGAACGCAGATCGACTTTCAGTCCGATTGGAAACAGCGTGGTTATGACAGCTATGTCTTTGCCGCTCCAATTTTGGTTGGAGACGGAGAGCGGGCAGTACGAAATTACGTGGCCGCCGTCGTGACAAAAATGTCCGACAACCGCTACTATCTGCACGAGGTAGTGGACGAAAACGGAAATCTGATTTTCAGCACAAAAAAAGGAACAGGCGATACCATCAAGACCGATTTGTTGCCCAAGGGCTCAATCGGTGGATCACCTGTTCCTGTTAAACCTATTATATCCGATCCCAGTGGGAAAATCAATGCCGGCGGCACAGCGAAGGAAGAAAATATCCATAAAATGCAGGATTACAATCTGCCAAAAACAGACATGCGCTCGGATGTGAATAGCTTGACGACAGGTCTGAATTCTCCGTCGGGGACTGACGGGCAGGCGTCTGGCCGTGTTATCGCGCCGCGCGGCGGGGAAGGACCGATGTCGACGCCGAGGGTCGAGCGGTACAACGAAACGCCGGACGACGGCCGGGCGGAAAGCCTCGGAAACAACTTAGGTGTTGAGTATGGCCGAGCAGCGGGGTATAATCATGATGGAGGTGGTATCAATGCCAATGACACCGGAGGAGCGGCAGGAAGCCTTGATCAAAATGATGGAAAGTTGGCTTGGCGGAAAGGTGAACCGGGAGCGGGTAGCGCGCAAACAGGCGGAACGATTGGCCGCAGAACGTTCCAAGAACCCGCAGGAACCTTCCTCGCAAGAACCGCCTCAGAAGGAAAAGTAGTCGAAGCGGACGAACGAGGCAATATCATCGCCTACAAGCCCGCAGAGAAACTGACGGAGAACGCGGCAGAGGCGCGGAAAATCCTTTCCCGCCGGGGATTTGAAACCTTCGGCTATGAAGGAAGCCTTGAACGCAGCCGTAACGGGATGACCACCGAACACCTGACGGATGCGCAGACCCTTCCGGACGGAAGGATCGGCCTGAAAAATGGGGCGAAGATTCCGGGCAGGGAGATTGCCGGCCATGAAGGGTTTCATTCGATCACGGTCACTGCCCCGGAAGTTGGGCAGCCTTTTTTGGAGCTGATTTCCTCACCGACAACTCCAGAAAAAGCAGCTAAACTTAATGAGAACATCGACTTCATGGGAGATTTGATGTTCGGAGAGGGTTATAACCCAGCGATTGTCTCCCAGCGAGCCAACATTATCAAAGAACTGGGGGCGCAGATCGGCGGAAAAATTGATTTTGATTTAGAGTTAGCGCATGACCTCTTTGCGGATATTCTCGACGACTTCGATCAGGCGGTTGCCATTTGGAAAAAGGTCAACGCCGATTTCGACGCACTCCACGCGAGACGCAGAGGTAGCGGAGGAGGGCCGCGCGGCGGCGCGTTTCCATTAGCGACCGCGCCCCGCGGCGGAGAGGGGCCGATGCCGTCGCCGCGCGTTGAACGGTACAGCGATGCCATGCCGGAGAATGACAGCGGGTACGGCCCGCACAGCATCGGCGCGGCGGAGAGCTCATCGCCCAAAAAGCAAAAGGTTTCACAGCTTTACGATAACACTTTCCAGAAGACTCCGCTTTTCACACAGGCAGAAAAGAATCTTGCAAACTCTCAAAATATGCAGCTCGGTTATCAATACGACGTTATAGGTGAAAAGCAAAGTCTGAAGGAAGCGGCGCAGCGTCTGCAAGTCGATTACATGGGAGAGTTGGAGGACCTTCCAAAAAAGGAGCGATTCGACGGCGTTGATACGGACACGGCCGTCATGATCCTGCGAAACATGACGGAGGAGGCGCGGAACACTGGCGACTGGTCGGAGGTTAAACGCTGGTCGAAAATGATTCAGGAACGCGGGACCGAAGCCGGCCAACGCATTCAGGCATTTGCAAAGTACAGCAGAACCCCGGAGGGAACGGTTGTTAAAGCGCAAAAAGCGATACAGGACAATCTTGACCGCCTGGCGAAACAGGATCAGCGGCTTGTGGATGCGATGGACGACCTTGCAGGCAGATTATCGGAGATTGCGGAGGAATACGAGCACGAGCTTCCGTCCGATCCCGCGGAGACGGCCAAAAAATTGCGCAAGGCGATTGACGATCTCGGGAAAGAAAAGGCATATAAGCTGCTAGACCTCGACGAAGAATTTACAGACCACATAATCAAGGCGTTGCAGGAGGGCCGCAACGGGAAGGACACGTTTGCAGAGGTTATACAGGAATTTGAGGGCATCCCCACGCTGACAAATGATGACATCATGAATATCATGGACATCATGACGGAAGCGGAAAATTTGCCACAGTACTCCAAAGCCCGTCTGGAAATTGAAAACCGGGCCTACAAGATTATTGCGGACAAGTTTGAAACAACGTTCATGGAGAAGTGGAACGCTTGGCGGTATATGGCGATGCTCGGAAATTTTCGGACGCACGCCCGCAATATTGTGGGAAACGAGTTGTTCGGTATGGTGACGAGCATCAAAAACGACGTTGCCGCGCTGCTTGAAACCGGGATCGACAAAGGAAGCCACGCGCTTGGAGGGAAGGGGATTCCCCGCACAAAGGCCTTACTGAATCCGCTGGACCCGTCCGACATCATTTTGGAGCGGGCGGCGCGTCTGGATTTTGATAATATCTACGCATTGATCATGGGTGGAGGAAAGTACAATCCTTCCAACATGATCCGCGACAACCGGACGATCTTCAAAACAAGATGGTTGGAAGCGGCGCGGAAAGCAAATTTTTCGCTGCTGGAACTGGAAGATGAACATGCCTTGCGTAAGCGGTATATAGAGAATGTCTCGCGTTTCATCAAGGCGAACGGTTATGACGCGCAGATTTTTCAAAGTCAGGACGAACGCGCGGTGGCAACCCTCGACGCGGCCAGGGCGCACGCCATCAAGGAGGCGCAGAAAGCGACATTCCGTGATTATAGCGCATTGGCGGCTAAAATCAATGGATTAAGCAATACGGGTGTGCTGGCGAATGTCCTTGTTGAAGGATTGCTCCCTTTTAAGAAGACCCCAATTAATATTTTGAAACGGGGTGTCGAATACAGCCCAATAGGACTTGCGCGGGGGCTGGCACATCTTGTGAAATCAATCAAGCACAGGCCGTCGGGCGCGGCAGACGCCATAAACGAATTTGCCGCCGGGCTCACGGGGTCGGGAATCATGCTCCTTGGCCTGTTCCTCGCGGCGAAGGGATTGCTTACGGCAGGAGGAAGCGACAACCGCAAGGAACGAAACTTTGCCAGTATGCAGGGCCGGCAAGATTATGCGCTGACAGTCGGCGGCCGTTCGTATACGCTGGACTGGGCGGCGCCCGCCGCGCTCCCGCTTTTTGTGGGCGTGGAAGTGTGGGACGCCATGCATGAAAAAGACGGCGACCTGTCCCTGTGGGACATTCTGGACGCGACGGAACGGGTTTCCGACCCGATGATCGACATGTCGATGCTCCAGGGCCTGAACAGCGCCATCCAGTCTGCGGCATACAGCAACTCGAATGCGATTTCATCTATAGCGGGGACGGTTGCTGCAAATTACTTCGGGCAGGCGGTTCCGACGCTCTCGGGTCAAGTGACCCGCACTCTTGACGGAACACGGCGGAGAACCTATGTCGACCCGACGATCAACCTTCCGGATTGGACGCAGATGTTCGCGCAGAAAACAGCGGCAAAATTACCGTGGTTCAGTTCTTACCTACAGCCTTATGTTGACGCATGGGGACGTGAAAACGAGGAAAAGCCGATTGCACAGCGAGCCTTTGAGAACTTCCTTTCGCCGGGCTATTTTTCGACGGAACGGATCACGCCTGCGGACGAGGCAATCAAGGAGCTTTACGATGCGACGGGGGATGCCTCTATTCTGCCGGGCAACGCGCCAAAGAGTTTCCGCGTGGATGGGGAAAAGGTGCTTATGACCGGCGCACAGTATACCGAGTACGCCAAGACGCGAGGCCAGGCCGCAAACCTTCTGGTCGAGGCTATCGCAAAGAACGACCTCTACCAAGGATTTGCTGACGAGGACAAAGTGTC
Organism: Anaerotruncus sp.; assembly: GCF_057433415.1. Taxonomy (NCBI): domain Bacteria; kingdom Bacillati; phylum Bacillota; class Clostridia; order Eubacteriales; family Oscillospiraceae; genus Anaerotruncus; species Anaerotruncus sp. The sequence goes on from NZ_DBMDHH010000002.1 coordinate 11,919, forward strand.
AGCGATCAAGAGGGCGTATGACTATGCCAACGCAATTGCAAAGGCGAAGGTGAGCGACTATGAACCGGACGGCTGGATTGCGGCGGCACAGGAGGCAGCGGAAAAAGGAATCCCTGTTGATGCGTATATTGTCTACCGCTCAATTGTGGACGCTGACGGGAACGGCTCGGTGACACAGCAGGAAGCGGCACGAGCAATCGAGAAGGTAGGAAAGGTGGCGGGGTTGACGCCGGCGCAGAAGCACACAATGTTCCGCCTGCAAAATTCGGCGTGGAAGAAGAACCCGTTTTGATAACAGGGAGTGAACAGAATGACGAAGCCGTCCCAATTTTTTTGGTTGGGGCGGCTCTTTCCTTTTTCATAGGTCAAGCCTATAATAAAATAAGAACAAATGAGGGGAGGCGAAGGAATGTATTGCCCAAAATGCGGAAAGGAAATCGAGCCGGACAGCACCTTTTGCAAACACTGCGGGGCACCGGTGGCCGGGACTCCGGAAGTATCTTTTCATCTGAACGCTCACCGCATGGTGAAGTGTGTTGGTGTGGGTATGGTCGTTCTTGCGGCGATTGTTATGATATTCACGTTTATTTCCTATTATCGGAAGCCGAAAGCGGCGGCGGAATCTGCCCCGCCTGCGGTACAGGAAAAGGACGCGCAGGAAAAAATATTGGAGCTGTCCAACTCGGTGCTGCTCGTAAATGTGTACGACCGAGAGGGAAATTTGGCTAAATCGGGAAGTGGGTTTATTGCCTTTGACGACGAAACGCTTGTGACAAATTTTCACGTGATCAAGGATGCCTATTCGATAGAAATCGTCGATAATACCGATTACAAATATTCGGTAGAGGGAGTAGAAGCGTATTCTGTTTTTGAAGACATAGCGATTTTACGCATCGGTTCGCCAACCGGATTGCCGGTGCTGGAACTGGGAGATTCCGACCTTACCGAAGTGGGGGATACCATTACGGCAATCGGTAGCCCTTTAGGCTTAAAGAATACTGTTTCAAAGGGGATTGTTAGTGCGATTCGGGAGAACAGAGATATGAAAGAGCTTCAAATCTCTGTGCCGATTTCTCACGGGAGCAGCGGCGGCGCCCTTTTCGATGAAAGCGGGCGGGTGATGGGAGTTACATCGTCCGGATATGATGGGGGAGGGGATTTGAATTTTGCGGTCCCAATTAACACTGTAAAAAACATATATGGCGCATCTATAAAAAATAGCGAAATGATACGTGAAGCAACAGGAGGACCGGGGGAAGAAATGCCGATTGTAATGTCTTTGGAGCAGGTGAATAACGGCCTCTCAATAATAAATGAGGCGAATTACGATTATGTAGAATCCTACCTCTTGGTTAAGGGCAAAATTATGTTGGAACACGCGAAAGAAAGAACAGGGAGTCTTTTCGATAGCTTTTCGTCATTTTATGAACATCTGGATGCGCAAGGCCAATACTACGGTCCGAGGCCATATGAGGTTATTTCGCGCGATGAATACGTGGATGTTGTTATAATACGGGACAAAGGCGAAACTGAGAGGGCAAATGCATATTACGAAACCCACCCCAAGGACTTTTCGCAAGCTTCCGCAATCACCGACAATGTGATGATCGTAAAAGTGCATTCTGACTACAGCGCGAAGGAAGTTAAGGAAAAATGGGAAGTGTACCGGAAGAACTTCCAAAGTGCAAACGGGTTTGATGACTTTTCACAGGCGGAAATTAAGAATATGGGCGTTGTTGGAAATTATGTGTATTTTATTGAGTGCAACCCAGAGAATGAGGAGTATTATATGTCACTTGTTGAATACTTGACACAGTAGGCAGGACCTTGTTGCAAGGCGGCCTTGTGGCGAAAGGCGAGAGGTGTTATAATGATAAAAAGGCGGGTGTTACAAGAATGGATGATAGGCAGATGTTAGAAGCATTCAGACAAATTGTTCGGGACGAGATAAAACCACTCCAAGCGGAACAGAGGGTAACAAATGAGCGGCTTTCAAAGATCGAAGCCAATCAGGAGTATTCCCTAAATTGGCTTGACCGCGTTGAGCAAAGGTTGAATCCAGTGGCCGACTATGTGGAGACAATGCTATTACATAAGGATACTTGAACAGGCGGAAAAGGTACGGGTGCAGGTGAAAATACCGATAAAAAAGTTCAGTAACGTAAAAATGACGTAACCATTGCACAATATGCTTTAAAAGAATGATTTGAATAGGTCTGGAAATCGTGTAGGGGTCAAAAGCTCCTCGAGAGTTCGAATCTCTCCATCTCCGCCAAAAGAACCTGTCTTTGATGATCATCAAAGACAGGTTCTTTTCTGTTTCTACGGCATCCATCAAAGCTGCTTTCCGACCCATGGGGGCGGGAGGGCGGCTTTTTTCTTATAATGCTTGCAAAATGGAATCGACTTTGAGAAAATCAATAACTTTGGGTTATTAATTGGATGTAAAATATGTATTTTTAATTGTTGAAGATAGAGTATACAATAAACATGAACAAAAAGCGCGCTCATACAACAAATAAAATATGGAAATCGCGACATTACAAAAGTATGGGGAGAAAAAGATATGATACAAGTCGATCGGGCACTTAAGTTCAGAAAACTGCTGGAATCGGGCAAGACGCTCTGCTGTCCCGCGGTATATGATCCGCTGTCAATCCGACTGGCGGAGCGCAACGGCTTTGAGGCCGTCTTTGTCAGCGGCTCCTCCATGTCCTGCGAAGTGATCGGCACCTCCGACGTGGGCGTCTTGTCCTATGGGGAATACCGCAATACGCTCTTAAACATGCTGTGCGTTTCCTCCATTCCCATGGTTGTGGACATCGATACGGGCTTTGGCGGGCCGGTCACGATTCTGCGTACCGTCCGGGAATATGAGCAGATGGGAATCGCGGGGGTCATGATCGAGGACCAGACGTTCCCCAAGCGGTGTGCCTATTACGACGGGCTGCGGGTGGCCCCCGTCGAGGAGATGAAAATTCGGATCGACTCGGTCCTTAAGGCGCGGACAGATCCAAACTTTTTCCTCCTGGCGAGAACGGACGCGGCCGCCGACAACACACAGGGAATGCAGGAGGCGCTCCGGCGCGCGAAGCTGTACCGGGAGTGGGGGGCCGACGGCGTATTCATCAGCACGCCAAAGAGCGAAAGCGACCTGATTCAGATCGGTCAGCTCGGATTTCCCACGGCGGTGTGCATCACCGAGGGAAGCCCGACGGGCGACTACAGCGTCGCGGATTTTGAACGGATGGGGATCCAGCTCGCGTTTTTCCCGCAGTCTCTGACACGCTCCTGCATCCGCACAATGCAGCTGGTGCTGAGCGAGATGCGGGCGAAGGGGCGGACAAACCACCTCGGGGATATCTTCTGCACGCAGGAGGAGCGCGCGAACAGCACCGGGCTGGAGTCCTATATGGATTTCGAGGCGTCCGTGATGCGGGGACGTGCGGAATAACCCGCGCGTCCCTGCCTAGAGAGTGAAAAAGGAGGCTGTACAGGCCATGGCAGAGTATAAAATCGGAATTTTAAACGGCGACGATATCGGGCTTGAGATCGTGCCGGTTGCCGTCGAGGTGCTGAAAACGGCGGTGAAACGCTATCCGGAGATTCAGATCGAATGGGTGCCTCTGCCGATCGGGTATCCGTCCTTCCTGGAGCACGGGACGACCCTCCTGCCGGAGGTCCGGGAACGGCTTTACACGCTGGACGGGTGGATTCTGGGGCCGATCGGACATATGGCCTACCCCAAGGATCAGCCAAACTGCTTCAATCCGCACCCCATCCTGCGGCGGGAATACGATCTGGTGTCGAACATCCGCCCGGCAAAATCCTATGCGGAGATTCCCTGCATCAATCCGAACGTCGACCTCGTCATCATCCGCGAAAACAACGAGGGCTTCCAGCCGGACCGCAACATGTTCCGCGGGACCAGCGACTGTATGCCCACGCCCGACATGGCGCTTTCGCTGCGGGTCATTACGAGACGGAACAGCACGCTGGTGGCAAGGGAGGGCTTTGAACTGGCCCGACGGCGCGGCGGGCGCAAAAAGGTGACTGCGGTCCATAAGAACACCGTTTTCAAGCTGGGATGTGGCCTCTTCATCGAAGCCTGCCGGGATGTGGCGAAGGAATACCCGGACATCGAGTTTGAGACGGTGGTGGTAGACACCTTCGCGATGAAGATGCTGATGCGGCCGCAGGATTACGACGTCGTCATCACCACCAATATGTTTGGGGATATTCTCTCCGACGAGGCCGCGGGGCTCGTCGGCGGGCTCGGCATGGCGGCGGGACTGTGCGCCGGCCCGCAGTACTGCATGGCGCAGGCAACACACGGCTCGGCGCCGGACATCGCCGGCAAGGGGATCGCCAATCCGTTCGCGATGATCAAATCGGCGCAGATGATGCTCAACTGGCTCGCCGGGCGCAAGCAGGACGCGTCGGCCTTAAAGGCGGCCGCCGAGATGGAGCGGGCCATGGAGGCGGTGCTTTCCGACAAGGCGTCCGTCACGCCCGATTTGGGCGGGACCGCCTCCACGCTGCAAATGGGACGGGCGGTCTGCGGCCTGCTCGAAGCGGGAGACCTTTAGCGCCGGGCCTTATTCTCCGGCGAAAAACTCCCGGCAATAGTCCTGCATAATCCGGATAAATTCCTTTGCGTATTTCGTGAGATGCGTCTCCTGGCGGTACATAATGCTGAACTCCGTATACGTCCGCTGCAGCGGGTGCGCGCCGACCGAATAGAAGTCGAGCTTCGACTGGTGACAGGCGTTGCCGATAGTGAAAAAGCTGGGTACGAACACGATGCCCAGACCGGCGACCGCCATACGGAGAGCGGTTTCGATGTTGGCGGTCACAATGGTTTTCGCCGGCACAAACTGGGACTGCGCAAAGAACTGGTCGGCCATGAAGCGGGTGTGATGCCCCGGCTTCAAGAGAATGAAGCACTCGTTGAGCACCTCTTGCAGTCCCAGCCAGGGATGGGCCGCGTCGCCGGAGCGGACCGCCCGCTCCTTTACCGGATGGTCCTTGGGCAGGCCGAGCAGAAATTCTTCCCGGAAGAGGGGAAGGGCCGTAAATTTATAAATATTCGTTACCGGGCCCTTGGCGATGACGAAATCGATCAGCCCGCTCGCAAGCTGGGTTTCCAGATTGTAGGAGTTTTCCTCGAAGAGCAGAAGCTCGACGTTGGGGTACTTCTGGCGGAACCGCGCGAGGGTTTCCGGCAGAAGCAGCGGGCTCCGGGTGAAAGAGGTGCCGATCCGGAGGGTGCCGTGGATCATGTTGTCGGAGTTTAAAAGATTGCGCGACATGGTTTCGTAGATCTCCATCATCTTGCGGGCGGCCTTCGCGTAATGCTTGCCGGCGTCCGTCAGGATGATGCTGCGGCCGGTGTTCTCCAGCAGGTTGGTGTCCAGCGTCTCCTCCAGCGTTTTGATGTATTTACTCAGCGCCGGCTGCGAGATGTACAGGTGCTCCGCCGCCTTTGTGATCGTACCGTATTTTTCGATCGCCAGAATATAGTTCAGTTCCTTGAGCAGCACACTAGCACTTCCTTTCCTTGATCAGCCGAATCGATAACTCCAGTTTAATATGAACTGCGCTTTTTTTCAAGACGTGACGAAAAAGGAGGGACTTGAAACCCAAAACGGTTACGACCGCTGTATACGGACGCTTTTCGCTTTCAATCGGACAACCGTTACACACAATCACAAGAGTAAAGGGAGAAGGAGATTTTTAAATGAAAAAGCTGTTCAGCGTAGTACTTTGCCTGACGATGATCCTAAACCTGGCGGCCTGTGGAGCGGGCGGGAACGCCGAAACCGCGCCGTCGGCGCAGCAGGCCGCTCCGGCGGCCTCGGGAAGCGCCGCGGAGACGGATGGATGGGTCCCCACGAAGCAGGTCGAGATCGTCACCCATTCCGGCGTCGGCGCGGGCGGAGACCTCATCGGGCGTGCGATCATCGAGGCGACGCAGGGTCTGGTCCCGCAGAACATGTTCATGCAGAACAAAAAGGGAAGCGCGGGCTCGAACGTCTGGGCGTACGTCAAGGAGGGGAAGACCGACGGCCACACGCTGATCGTCGGCACGCCCACCAATTTCCTGTGGTACTACAACGCGAATAACGGCATGCATCCCACGGAGGACCTTGTCCCGCTGGCGCGTTTCCAGCTTGAGCCTCAGGTGCTGGTGGTCCATAAGGACAGCCCCTACCAGGACATCGCCTCCTTCCTTGAAGCCTATAAGGCGGGCAACGCGACCATCGCCGGCGAAGCCAGCGGCGGACCGGCCTGGATGTGCGCCACGATCATGGCGGACACCCTGGGCTGCGGCACCAGCTACATCCCCTACACGGACGGCGGCGAGGCGCTCACGGCGCTGCTCGGGAAGAATGTCGACGCGGTTTTCGGCCAGCTGGGCGAGGTCTATGACCAGCTCGCGGCGGGCGAGGTCCGGGCGCTGGCGTTCGCGGAAGACAAGCGCGTCGAGCAGTTCCCCGACATCCCGACACTTACGGAATCCGACGTGGACTTCGTATTTCCCCAGTGGCGCGGCCTCTTTGTGCGCAAGGGGACTCCTGATGAAGCAATCGAATATTGGGAAAAAATCTTTGCGGAATCCTCCCAGTCGGAATCTTTCCAGAAGTGGCTTGCGGATTCCGGTTCCCTTGACGGCTGGATGGGCCACGAGGAGTTTCTGGAGCTCTGCAAGCAGCAGGATAAGACCGTAAAGGAAATCATCGCGAAATACGGCACGGGCGAGTAATCGCTTTTGACTTTCAAAACCGGCGTGAGACGGCTCCGGGCGGCGGGCCGCCCGGAGCCCCGCCGGAGGGCGCGCAACTTCAACGTTAGGGAGGACCATGGTCCATGAAGAAGAAAAAATACGTAGATATCATATCGGGCATTCTGCTCATCGCGCTGGGCTCGATATATTTCTACTCCGCAACCACCCTGCCCGAGGCGCTGACTACGGAGCCGCTGGGACCGGCGGGCTTCCCTCAGTTTTTGGCGGTGGTGCTGATCGCTCTGAGCCTGTGGATTTTAGTCAAAGCGATTTTGGACAAATCCGAAGAGGCGAATTCCGCGACAAAATTCACCCCCAGGGACATCCGGTGCCTGCTCCTTGTGATCGGCATGATGGTGCTGTATGTCGCGGGAATCCAGTTGCTTGGCTACACGGTATCCACCTTCTTATTTGCGGCGGTCTGCTTCTGCTTGATGGGAGCTTCCTGGAGAAAACCGACGGGCGTGCTGATCCCCTCCGCTGTGATAGCCGTTGTGTGCTATTTGCTGTTCAAGGTTCTTTTCAATGCGGATCTTCCCCGCGGTCTGCTAATTTGATGGTACGAAAGGAGCAGCTATAAATGACAACGATGCAGCTTTGGGGAGAAATCTTCTCCGCGTTTTCCATTCAGAGTGTTCTCTGGGTCTTTGCCGGCGTTGCCTGGGGGATTTTCGGGGGCGCCCTGCCGGGCGTTACCGCCTCCCTCGCCATGTCGCTCATCCTGCCCTTTACGATCGCGCTGGAGCCGGTGCAGGCGTTCATGCTGCTGGCCGCGGTCTACGTGGGCGCGGAATACGGCGGCTCGATCCCGGCGATTCTGGTCGGCGTTCCGGGCACCCCCGCGAACGCGCCCACCGCGCTGGACGGGCGGCAGATGCACTTAAACGGCCACAGCGGCAAGGCGCTGGGCTATTCGCTGACGGGCGGATGCTTCGGCAGCTTCTTCGGCGGGATACTGGGCGTTTTCCTGCTCGGCCTTCTGGTGAAAATTTCGCTGATGCTGGACGCGTCCGCCTTCTTTGCGCTCGCGCTCTTCGGACTCTCGGCCGTCATCAGCATGTCGAAGGGGAACATGGCGAAGGGCTTTATCTCCATCATCCTGGGAATCATGCTCGGCAGCATCGGCGCGGACAACTTTACGGGGATGCCGCGCTTCACGATGGGGATGATCCAGCTGGGCGACGGCGTCAGCGACGTGCCGGCCGTGGTCGGCTTTGTGGCGGCGGCGGAGCTGTTCGGCCAGATCATCCAGCAGATTCAGGAGAAAAAACTGGTGTCTCCCATGCTGGGCAAGCTGGACTACACCTTCGTGACGATCAAGGAGTTTCTGGCGACCATCAAGACCGCGATCGTCAGCATGATCATGGGCATCGTGGTCGGCGTCATGCCCGGCGCGGGCCCCACCATCGCCTCGTTCATCGCGTATAATGAGGGCCGCCGGATTTCCAAGGACGGCGACAAATTCGGCACCGGCGTACCTGACGCCATTATTGCGCCCGAGGTCGCCAACAACGCCTGCGTACCCGCGGCGGTCGTGCCACTGCTCTCCTTTGGCATCCCCGGCTCCACATCGGCGGCCATCATGCTGGGGGCCATGGTCATGCATGGGATGCGCCCCGGCCCGCTGCTCGCACAGAACAATCCGGAGGCGCTCGGCGCGGTGTTCCTGGGCATCCTGCTGGCCTGCCCCTGCCTGCTGATCGTGGGGCGGCTTTTCTTAAAGCCGTGGGTGAAGGTGACCGCGATCCCGCCGCACTACCTCAATACGATCATCCTCTGCCTGCTGGTGGTGGGTTCCCTTGCTCTGAACGAAGGCATTTTCGCAGTGGGGATTCTGATTGTCTGTTCCTTCCTCGGCTATCTGATGAAGCTGGCCGGCTTCAACCCGGTGGCGACCGTCCTAGGCTTTGTGCTCGCGCAGCTGGTGGAGGACAATCTGCGCCGCGCGATGCTGCTTTCCAAGGGCTCGCTGATGACCTTTGTGGTGCACCCCATTACGCTGGTGCTGCTGTTGCTCACCGCGGCGTCCGTGGTATTCGGGCTGATGAAGGGCAAAAAGGCGAAACAGCAGGCTTGATGCCGCAGCCTGATTAGAAACTTTACGCAACCAGCGGGGGCCGCAGCACTCGGCTGCGGCCCCCGCCGCGTCTTTACGAAAGGAGTCACTATGGCACATGCATTGGAGCCGATCCGGATCGGAACGGTTCAGCTCAAAAACAGGATCGTTTTCCCCTCCATGTGCGTCTTTTTCTGCGACGCCGAGGGCTATATCAACGACGTGATGACAGAGTACGTCCGGGAGCGCGCACGGGGCGGCGTGGGGCTGCTCATCATCCCCGGCAGCCCCCACGGCAAGGTGGGCCCAGGCCGCCCAGCCCTCTCCCACAACGGCTATATCCCCGGATGGAAGCGTCTGGCCGACGTCGCGCACGAGCATGGCGCAAAGCTCTTTTGCCAGCTCCATCCGGCGAAATTCCAGGCCGGAAGGGGCTATACCATTGAGGACATCAACGATTTTACGCCGGAGTATATCCGCGGCCTGATCGACAGCTACGCCGCGTGCGCGGCGCGCGCGCGGCGCGCGGGGGTGGACGGGGTCGAAATCCACGGCGCGCACGCGCACGAGGTGGCGCAGTTCCTCTCGCCGTTTTACAACCGGCGCCAGGACGAATACGGCGGCTCGCCCGAAAGGCGCGCGCGGTTCGCAGCGGAGATCGTCCGAGGCATCAAACGGGAAACCGGCGCGGATTATCCGCTGATCTTCCGGATCAGCGGGGACGAGCTGGTGGAGGGCGGAAGGCGAATCGAGGAGACGGCCGCAATCGCCGGGCTCCTTGAAAAAGCGGGCGCGGATGCGATTCATGTCTCCTGCGGCATGCCGGAATCGGAGTATGCGATTTCCGCGCCGATGGACATGGAGGACCTTTTTAACGCTGACAACGCGGCGCGGGTGAAGGCGGCGGTTTCCATCCCGGTCATCGCGGTCAACCGCATCACCGACATGGAGGAGGCGGACGCCGTCATACGGAGCGGGAAGGCGGACCTGGTCGCCATGGCGCGGGCGAACCTCGCGGACCCGGACATGATCGCGAAGTACGAGGGGCGGGTCGCGGGCCCGGTCAGGCGCTGCATCGGCTGCAACCAGGGGTGCCGCGACGCGGCGCTCTATAAAAAGATCCGCTGTATGCAAAACGCCCGGCTCGGCTTTGAGACGACGCTCAACTTTGCCGCGGCGGCCGAGGCGGAAAAGGCGCAGAAAATCCTGATCGCCGGAGCGGGGCCGGCGGGGCTGGAGGCCGCTTACGACCTTACCCTGCGGGGATTCCGGCCTCTGGTGTACGAGAGGGAATCGAAGCCCGGGGGGCTGATCAATCTGGCGGCGCTGCCCCCGCAGAAGGAACGGATGCGCGAAATCACGAATTTCCGCGTGGTCGCGCTGGAAGAGGCCGGGATCGCCATCCAATACGGCTCGGAGGTCACCCCTGAGCTGCTGGAGCGGGAGAGGCCGGACGTGCTGATCGTGGCCACGGGAAGCGTCGCGGCCATTCCGCCCATCCCGGGGATCGACGGAGAAAACGTCGTAACCGCGGACGAGCTCCTGTCGGGGCGAAAGCCCCTGCGGGGAAGCCATATCGTAGTGCTGGGCGGCGGCCTTGTGGGGTGCGAGGCGGCGGATTATCTGGCGGCCGCCGGCCGCCGGGTGGAGATCGTGGAAATGACGGACAAGCTCGCGGACGGGCTCAACCAGAGCAGGCGGCGCTTCCTCTTAAAGCGCTTGTCCGAGCACGGCGTGGCGGCACACCTTCTCACAAAGGCGGAGCGCGTCGCCCTGCCGGAGGTGCGGGTTTGCAGCCAGAATTACAGCTATGCGCTGGAAGGGGTCGACGGCGTCGTGGTTGCCGCCGGACGCAGCCCGCAAGACCGCCTGAGCGCGTGGGCGAAGGAACACCTGCCCGGAACGCGGGTCTTTGTGATCGGGGACGCCGGGCGGCCGGGCGTCGCGCTGGACGCGATTCATCAGGGCGCCCGCGTGGCGGCGCAGATATGACGAAAACGGAGGGATAGCTTTTGAATAAGCGTTTGACGCTTAAAAATATGCTGGGGAACCGGGAAACCTATTTTGTCCCCGGCGTCTTTGACTGCATCGGCGCGCTGGCGGTCGAGGCGGCCGGCTTTCAGGCGGCGCTGGTTTCCGGCAACGCGGTTTCCGCCTCGGCGCTCGGTCTGCCGGACATGGGCCTGCTCACGATGACCGAGGTGGTCGACGCCTCCTCGCGGATTGCCCGCTCGGTGGACATCCCGGTGATCGCGGACGCGGACACCGGCTATGGCCAGCCGCTCAACTTTATGCGCACGGTGAACGAATTTGAACGGGGCGGCGTCGCGGGCATCCACATCGAGGATCAGGTCAGCCCCAAAAAATGCGCCTATTACGGCGGTACGCACGAAATCGTCCCCGTGGACGAATTCCTGAGGAAGCTGAAGGCGGGGATCGACGTGCGGGAAAACCCGGACTTCTGCATCATCGCGCGCACCGACGCCATGGTGAGCTACGGCAGGGAGGAGGCCGTGCGCCGAGCCAACAAATATCTGGAGGCGGGCGCGGACGCGGTGTTCGTGGTGGGATGCTCCACGCTTGAGGAGGTCGGGATGGTGGCGCGGGAGGTCTCCGGGCCGGTGGTGGTGAACGTCAACGACATAAGCGAGCTGAACCGGTACTCGCAGGAGACCTTCCGGCAGCTTGGCGTCAAGCTGGTGCTCTATCCGGCCACGCTGCGCTCCCTCTTCCTAAAGCAGGCGCTGGACACGATGAAGCACCTCTATGAAAACGGGAATACGGCGGACAGGCTGGACCGGCTTGCAACGCTTCCAGAATTTCAGAAGGCGACGAAGGTGCCGGAATACGAGGCGCGGGAGTACCAATATGCAAAATGAACGCGGCGGCCGCCGCGAGGGGGTATAAAATGGCTACTGCAGTTGAAAAAATCTTTTCCGCGAAGGCGGGCAGGCCGGTCAAAGCGGGAGATATCGTGGTTGTGGAGGTGGACGCCTGCATGATTCACGACGTCAACGGCCCGACGGCGGTCAAAAACTTCGCGCAGATCGCAAAGACGGTCAAATCCCCGGCGCACCACCTGATCGTCCTGGACCACTTTGCCCCGTGTCCGAACGCGGCAGCCGGGAATAACCACCTTCTTCTCCGCCGCTTCGCAAAGGAGCACGGCATTCGGTTGGTGGACGTCTGCAAGGGCGTCTGCCACCAGAAGATGCTGGAATCCGGTAAAGTCAGGCCCGGCGGGATCGCAGTGGGCACCGATTCGCACTCCTGCACCTACGGCGCGCTAAACGCCTTCAGCACCGGCGTGGGCGCGGCGGAGGCGGCCGTCATATTTGCCTGCGACCAGTGCTGGTTCAAGGTCCCCCCGACCATCCGGGTGGAGTTTGCGGGGAAGCTGCCGCGCAAAATCCTGGGCAAGGACCTGGCGCTGGAGCTGCTGCGCATATTGGGGGAGGCGGGCGCGTCCTACCAGTGCGTGGAGTTCGGCGGCGAGGCGGTGGCGGACATCAGCTTCGACAGCCGCGCCACGCTTTGCAACATGATGATCGAGGCCGGGGCAAAGGGCGCGATCATGCCGTGCGACGAGGTGGCCCGGCGGTGGCTCGCGGCGTACGGAGTGACCGGAGAAGCGGGGGTGGAACCGGACGGCGACGCGGAATACAGCCGTAGGATCACCATCGACGTCTCGCAGATGCGGCCGCTGGTGGCGGTGCCTCCGCACATCGACCACGCGGTCGCGGCGGAGGAATTGGAGAAGGTCCGGGTGGATCAGGTCGTGATCGGGTCCTGCACGAACGGGCGCTACGAGGATATCGCGCTCGCGGCCGAAATTCTCCGGGGGAAACGGGTGGCCGACGGCGTCCGGCTGCTGGTCTATCCCGCTTCGCCGGAGGTGGAGGCGGCGCTCAAGGCGGGCGGACATCTGGACGCGCTCACTTCAGCGGGGGCCTCCGTCTTCCCGCCGAGCTGCGGCCCCTGCGCGGGAATCCACGGAGGCCTGCTGGGGGACGGCGAGGTGGCGGTCTCGACCACCAACCGAAACCTGAACGGACGGATGGGGAGCAAGGATGCGCGGATTTATATCGCTTCTCCGCTGGTGGCCGCCTGTTCGGCGCTGTGCGGATTTATCACGGATCGGGAGGTTTTGGGATGAAGGGGAAAGCGGTCGTGCTGGGTGACAATGTGAACGGGGACCAGATCATCGCGGGCAGCCGCCTCGCCGGCGGAAAGAACGAGACGGAAGCTGTGCCGTATCTCTTCGAGGCGTGCAGGAGCGATTTCTCCTCCGTCTATCAGCCGGGGGACATCCTGGTCGCCGGTGAAAATTTTGGCTGCGGCTCTTCCCGGGAGCAGATCATCCTGGTAATGAAGGCCGCCGGAGTTCGGTGCGTGATCGCAAAGTCGTTCAGCCGACATTTCTACAGAGGCGGCATCAACATGGGAATCCTCCCGCTGATCTGCCGGGCGGAGATTCGGGAGGGGGACCTCGTGGAGGTGGACCTCGAAAAAAGCTGCATCCGGGTAAACGGTTCCGATCCGGTGGCCTTCGAGCCCTTTCCGCCGCAGGTCGTTGGATATCTCACGGAGGGCGGCCTGCTCGGCTATTACAAAAAACACCATACGCTGCGATAAAAAACCCGCCTGCAAGCAAACGCTTGCAGGCGGGTTTTTCGTATTTTCAGCCGTGTGCCGGCTTTCGCAGCGTCAGCAGCGCGCTGACGCCGGTGACGGCGAAGAGCACGATCCCCGACAGGAAGAACCAAAGCGGCACGCCGAAGCGTTCGGCGACCGGCCCCGCGATCAGAAGCCCCAGCGGCATGGCCAGCGACATCATGCTGCCCAGCAGAGAGAAGACGCGCCCCTGCGCCTCGTGGGGGACGGACTCCTGCATGTAGGCCATGAAGGGGATGCCGTAGAGGTTCCCGCTGGCGCCCATGACGGCGCAGAAGACCGCGAAGGGCCAGAAAAAGACCATGTCGCTTGGAAGGATTCCGCAGAGCAGGGTGCTTGCCGCCAAACCGAGCAGGCCGAGGTGGATGACGGAAAACTTGTTTTTGATCGTTCCCACCGCGCCGAGGCCTGCGGCGCTGAGCATCATACCCGCCGCGTAGAGCAGCTCGACGAGGCTTGCGTGCCAGGCTGTCGCCTGAAAATGATCGCTTGTCATCAGCGGATAGAAGGAGGAGAGCGGCATGTAGAAGATCATCCCCACGCACACGCAGAGGGTGAGGGTGAAGAGTCTGCGGTCGCGCAGGAAGACGGCCGCGCCATCCCGCATCTCCCGCAGGAAATGCGGAAGCTCCTGCCCGGCGCGCGGGGGATCGGGGATCTTCACCACCGCGACCGTGACGCTCGCCGCGACTGCGCCCGCCAGGTCGGAGAGCAGGATGACCGGAAGCGGCAGAGCGGCGTACATCGCGGCGCCGAGCACCGGCCCGAGCATAAAGGCGCCCGACTGCATGAACTGGCTCCAGCCGTTGGCGCGGACGAGCTGGTCCCGGGGCACGAGCATGGGGATCGCTGCCTGGATCGCGGGGGTGTGGAAGACGTTCCCGACCGCCCGGATGCCCAGCACGAGGCAGGCCGACCAGAAGGGCGGCCTGCCAAGCAGGAAGACGCCCGCGAAAACGGTCGCGACCAGGCCCATGAAGAGGTCCGCGGAGATGATGACCGTCTTGCGCTTGAGGCGGTCGACCCACACCCCGACGAACGGCCCGAGCACCAGCTGCGGCAGGAAGGCGAAGAGCCCCGCCAGCGCCATCGTCATGGGGGAGGAGCTTTCGCTGGCGAGCCACCAGATCAGCGCGAACTGGACGGCGCTGCTGCCGATCAGCGAGACGGTCTGCCCGGCCGCGATCGTAAAGAAGCCGCGCTTCCAGCCGTGGGGCTTCGATTGTTCCATAAAACCTCCTTTTATTTGCCGGACGGTCAAAAAGACGCAGACACGCGCCCGCCCGGCTGTGTTTGCGTCCGTGGTCGAAAGACGGCCCGCCGCACCGTACGGCGGGCCCTCCGGAGTTTGTGAATGGAATTCCATTATAGCAGGCCGGTTCCGTTTGTCAAGAAGGTTTTTCAAGGGGGACGGATGCGCGCGAAAAAGGCCCCGCCGGCGGTGCCGGCGGGACCTTTCAGCCTCCGGAAATCAGATCGCGCCCGACTGCTTGAGCCACTCCTCGATCTGGAACTTGGATTTGGCGGCGACGAGCGGTTCGTTCTCCTTGCCGCCGCGGAAGAGCAGCAGGGTGGGGATGGTCATCACCGAGAACTGCTGCGCGAGCGAGGGCACGTCGTCGATGTTCACCTTGGCGAACCGGATTTTGCCCTCGTAGGCCGCGGCGAGCTGGTCGAAGATGGGGGCGAGCATCCGGCAGTAGCCGCACCAGGGCGCCCAGAAGTCCACGAGAACGGGCTCGCTCGATTTCAGGACCTCAGCCTCAAAATTGTCCGCTGTGATCGTTAAGATATTCATATAATCATCCTTTCCGGTTCATTTTTTTCTATCTGTAATTATAATCATTACAGATAATTTGTCAAGCACTTTTTCAAAAAAAGTGCTACCGGAGATTCCCGGAGAGGAACTCGTCGCGGAACCACACCTTCTTCGCCTCAAAGCTCCTGCCGTTCAGATAGTCGAGAGGGCCCGCGCCGCCCTGGAACCGGAAGGTGAGCTTGTAGGAGTAGAGAGCCTGGAACTGGTAGCCGGTGCCGTGGTTGTCGCGGTTGCGGCCGTACTTGGCGTCGCCGAGCAGCGGATGGCCGATGGAGGCGAGGTGTGCGCGGATCTGGTGGGTGCGGCCGGTCAGCAGGTCGACCTCCAGCAGGGAGAAGCGCCCGTTCTCGCCGAGCACGCGGTAGTGGGTGAGGATGGTGCGGCCGCCCGGCACGGGATGGTCGCAGACGGTGACGGTGTTCGCCGCGCCGTCCTTGACGAGGAAGCCCTTGAGGGTGTCCGACCGGTGCGGCATCGTGCCGTGCACGACGCAGAGGTAGAGCTTTTGCAGCTCGCGGGCCTTGATCTTTTCATTGAGCACCCGCAGGGCGGGCGCGTTTTTGGCCGCGATGACGATGCCGCCCGTATTGCGGTCGATCCGGTTGCAGAGGGCGGGCGTAAAGCTGTTCTCCCGGGCGGGGTCGTACTCGCCCTTTTGGTAGAGGTAGTGGAGGATGCGGTTGATCAGCGTGTCCGTCTGGCCGCCCTCGTCCTCGTGGACGAGCAGGCCGGGGCGCTTGTCCGCGAGGAGGATGTTTTCATCCTCGTAGAGGACGTCGACCGTGGGCGGGACGGAGAGGAAGGCGGGCGCGCCGGGCGCGCCGCCGAAAAACTCGTCGTTCAGGTAGAGGGAAAGCCGGTCTCCCTCGCACAGACGGGTGGAGATCTCGCACCGCTTGCCGTTGAGCTTGATCCGCTTGGTGCGGATGGATTTATAGAGCAGGGCCTGGGGCAGCAGCGGGACCGCCTTGGTCACGAACTTGTCCACGCGCTGGCCCGCGTCGTTTTGATTGATGACGAATTCCCTCATGGCGAACCTCCACAGCCCCGATGGTCGAAGGGGCCTGTAAATCAATGGCCGCGCGGCGTTGAAACCGCCCGCGGCGGGGGCGACCGGATGTGAGCGGATTCCCCGCGCTTATTATAGCACACAAGCTCCGCCGGCGAAAGCCGGGAAAAATCGACGGGGTCTAGGCAAACAGGAATTATTTTGTTATAATATGTACTAAGATACTGGAAACGCGGGCGGTGAAGAGCGGATGGCGAATGTGCACGAGGGACACAGGCAGCGGCTCAGGGACCGCTTCTTAAAGGAGGGGCTGGACGGCTTCGCCCCGCACAACGTGCTTGAACTGCTCCTCTTTTACGCGGTGCCCCAGCGGGACACCAACGAGCTGGCGCACCGTCTGCTCGCGCGTTTCGGGTCGCTTTCCGGCGTGCTGGACGCGGATTTCGACGAGCTCTGCCAGGTGGAGGGGGTCGGCGCGAACGTTGCGACGCTGCTCAAGCTGGTGCCCGGGCTCGCGCGCCGGTACCTCGATGACTATGATGAAAACGGAGTGGTCCTCGCCACGATCGAAGAGGTGGGGACCTTCCTGCGGCCAAAGTTCATCGGGCGCAACAACGAAATGATCTTCCTGCTCTGCATGGACAGCCGGGGCGGCGTCGTCTACGGCGATTTCATCGCGGAGGGCAGCATCAACGCCGCGCCGATGTACACCCGCAACATCCTCGAGGCCGCGATGCGCAGCCATGCGGTGTCGGTGATTCTCGCGCACAACCATCCGCGCGGGCTCGCGCTTCCGTCCAACGCGGACATGCTCGCGACGCGCGCGGTCTTTGACGCGCTGACGGCTGCGAAAATCCGTCTTGCCGATCACCTGATTTTTGCGGGGTCGGATTACGTTTCGATGCGCGATTCCGGTTTCTTTTCCTTTGAGCGGCCTTAGGGCTTATTCTAATTTTGTGAGATGGAGGGACCACAGATGGAGTCAGGAAACCTGGGGGCGGTCAGCCCAACCTCCGTTTGGGTATTTGTTGACAGCACGGAGGACCACGACCTGAACGGGCGGCTGGCCTCTCCGGCCTTCGGTATTACGACGTTTTCCGGGGTGCTTGCGCTGATCACCCGCATGGAGCAGTTTTATAATGAAAAACGGTTCCCGCAGAGCTCCATGCAGATCCGCTCGTTCCATAAGAAGAAACGGGGAAAAACGGCGGAGGAAAAGCCGTCTGTCCCGGCGGCGGAACAGCGCGGGGACTTGGAGGAGATGCTCGCCCGCATCGGCATGGAGGAGCCCGGGAAACGTGCGACGTTTGTGATCAGCGTGCTCTTCCGGCAGAACGCCACCTGGCAGGGGACGGTGCGCTGGCTCAACCGGGACCAGACCCAGCGCTTCCGCAGCACGCTCGAACTGATCTCGCTGATGGAGGACGCGCTCTCCCGGGGCGGCGCGTCCGACGAGCCGGGCCGGTGGCGGGAATCCGCGGACAAAACAGAAAACGGATAACGATGGGGCGCTTCCACTTTGGAAGCGCCCTTTGCGCGCCGCGCGGCTGGCAGAATCTTTCGGCGGCGGGCATTTGAAAACATGTCGAAACTGTGGTAAAATAAACTGTTGACTTTTGATGGAAAAGAAGCTACACTAGATGAATCGAACATCTGTTCTCTTGAACGCGCCAATCGATTGATCTGACGGCCCAAAGCGGGGGAGGTATATGGAAGAAGGAAAATTTGAGCTGGTCGCCCCCTACAAACCGACGGGGGACCAGCCGCGGGCAATTGAAAAGCTGACCGAAGGCGTGCTGGCGGGCAGGAAGGAACAGGCCCTGCTGGGCGTCACAGGCTCGGGCAAGACGTTCACGATGGCAAACGTCATCGCAAACGTCAACCGCCCGACGCTTGTTTTGGCGCACAACAAGACGCTGGCCGCGCAGCTGTGCAGCGAGTTCCGGGAATTTTTCCCGCACAACGCTGTGGAGTATTTTGTCAGCTACTACGACTACTACCAGCCGGAGGCCTATATCGCCCACACGGACACCTATATCGAAAAGGATTCGGCGATCAACGACGAGATCGAGAAGCTCCGTCACTCGGCGACCGCCTCGCTCGGCGAACGGCGGGACGTGATCATCGTGTCGAGCGTCTCCTGCATCTACACGCTGGGCGACCCGATCGACTACCACAGCATGGTCATCTCGCTGCGCACGGGAATGCACAGGGAACGGGACGAGCTCATTAAAAAGCTGGTGGAGATCCAGTATGAGCGCAACGACATCAACTTTGTGCGCAACAAGTTCCGGGTCCGCGGCGACGTTGTGGAGATCTTCCCCGTCTATTCGGGGGATACCGCCGTGCGCGTCGAATTCTTCGGGGACG